>NZ_CBAUBA010000019.1:0-51029 GCF_964796385.1 Aquirufa sp.
ATTTTGATTGGCTTTTTAGAATCGATTTCTAAGAAGTCAACGTGTAAAATCATTTCATTCACTGGGTGAAATTGGGCATCTTGTAAGATGGCGCGGTGAATATCACCTTCAATGTTTAATTCTACTTCATATACGTCTGCAGAATATAATAATTCACGGAAAAGGATCATTGGTACAGCAAAGTGTACTTGCTCCTCACCACCGTAAAGAACACATGGAGCTAATGCTTCTAAGCGTAAATCTTTAGAACCTTTTGTTCCTAGTGTAGATCTCTTGTATCCTACAATTTCTAACTTTTTCATTTTGTTTTTGTTAGTGTTTTCAGTCTTTCGCACGTAGGCTATCCCCCGAAAACGGTTAAAATTAATATTTAATAAATAATGAACTGATAGATTCGTGATCACGGATACGACCGATTGCTTTAGCAAATAATTCAGCAACCGATAGCACCTTAATTTTTTCAGATACATTCTTTTGAGGAATGGTATCCGTTACCAATAATTCAGTCAAAACTGAGTTATTGATATTTTCATACGCTTTACCCGAAAGTACAGGATGGGTAACAACTGCGCGTACTGAATTTGCACCCTTATCCATAATTAATTGAGCTGCTTTACATAATGTACCACCGGTATCAATTAAATCATCAACAAGAATGACGTCTGCACCTTTAACATCACCAATTAGTTGCATGGATGCAATTTCATTAGCACGTTTCCGATGCTTATCGCAAATCACCATATCTGCATTAAAGAATTTGGCCATGTTGCGCGTACGAACTACACCACCCACATCGGGGGATGCAAATAAGATATTTTCTAAATTCAACGATTTCAAATAGGGAACAAAGATGGCATTTCCCTCCAAGTGATCCACTGGAAAATCCATAAACCCTTGTATTTGACCGGCGTGTAGGTCAATCGTCATTAAACGATCTGCCCCAGCGGCGGTTAATAAATTACCTATCAACTTAGCACCAATTCCAACCCGTGGACGATCTTTACGATCTTGACGTGAATACCCAAAATATGGGATGACAGCGGTTACGTAATGGGCAGATGCCCTTCTAGCGGCATCTATCATCAACAATAATTCCATTAAATTATCCGCTGTAGGAAATGTCGACTGAATAATAAACACATCACATCCTCGCACAGACTCATCAAAACTAGGTGACATTTCACCGTCTGAGAATTTTAAAATAGTTACTGCACCCAAATCCTTTCCATAAAATTTAGCAATATCCTTTGCCAAATAATTCGATGCTGATCCAGAAAATATTTTAACTGCATTAATCGCTGCCATGTGTGTGTGTTAAAAAAGGGCTTAATTATAAAAATTAAGGCGCAAAATTAGTAATTCTGCGCCTTAAATCAAATCTATTTTACAGAAGCACGAATAATATTCAATGCACCACCTGCTTTGAACCATTCGATCTGTTGGTCATTATACGTATGATTAACAGCAAAGCTCTCCTTAGTGCCGTCAGCATGCACTAATTCAATCGTTAATGGTTTACCCGGCGCAAATGTTTCTAAACCTAAAATGTTGATTGTGTCATTCTCTTGAATCTTATCGTAATCTGATTCAGCAGCGAAAGTCAATCCCAACATCCCTTGTTTTTTCAAATTAGTTTCATGAATACGGGCAAATGATTTAACTAACACTGCACGGACTCCAAGGTGACGAGGCTCCATGGCAGCGTGTTCACGTGATGAACCTTCGCCATAATTTGTATCTCCTACAACAATAGTTCCTACACCCGCTGCCTTATAGGCGCGTTGGGTTGCTGGTACAGGTCCATATTCTCCAGTTAATTGATTTTTCACATTGTCAGTCTTCTCATTAAAGAAGTTAACTGCACCAATCAACATGTTATTAGAAATATTATCTAGATGACCACGGTATTTTAACCAAGGACCTGCCATGGAGATATGATCTGTTGTACATTTTCCTTTGGCCTTTATCAATAATTTCAAACCTGTAATATCCGATCCTTCCCATGCCGAAAATGGGTCTAATAATTGTAAACGGTCTGAAGTAGGTGAAACTTTAACCTGAACTCCTGAACCATCCTCCGCCGGTGCCTGATATCCCGCATCCTCTACAGCAAACCCTTTTTGTGGTAGTTCATCCCCAAAAGGCGCATCTAATTTAACTTGTTCTCCTCTTTCATTCGTTAGGGAATCTGTTAACGGATTAAATGTTAAATCTCCAGCAATGGCTAGAGCCGTAACTATTTCCGGTGAAGCTACAAATGCAAATGTGTTTGGATTACCATCCGCACGTTTCGCGAAATTCCGATTAAATGAGTGAACGATGGTGTTCTTTTCGCCTTTTTCAGCACCTTGTCGCGCCCATTGACCAATACATGGTCCACAAGCATTGGAGAATACGGTAGCACCAATGGAATTAAACGTATCAATAAAACCGTCACGTTCAATTGTGTAACGCACTAATTCTGAGCCTGGCGTGATTGTAAATTGAGCTTTTGTTTTTAATCCTTTGGCAGCAACTTGTTTAGCTAGGGACGCTGCACGTGCGATATCTTCGTAAGAGGAGTTGGTACATGAACCGATTAGGCCAACTTCTACTTTCGTAGGCCAACCATTTTTCTCGGCCAATTCTTTCAATTTTGAAATTGGTGTTGCCAAATCTGGTGTGAATGGCCCATTTACATGTGGTTCTAATGTATCTAAATTTATTTCGATTACTTGATCGAAGTATTTCTCAGGGTTTGCGTAAACTTCTGGATCAGCCGTTAAATGTTCGCGTACTTGATCAGCCATGGCAGCTACATCCGCACGACCCGTTGACTGTAAATAACGGGCCATTGAATCATCGTATCCAAAAGTGGATGTCGTTGCGCCTATTTCAGCACCCATGTTGCATATAGTACCTTTACCCGTACATGACAAGGAAGTGGCACCTTCTCCGAAATACTCAACTACACAGCCAGTACCACCTTTTACGGTTAAAATTCCTGCAACCTTTAAAATAATGTCTTTGGGTGCGGTCCAACCATTTAATTTACCTGTCAACTTAACGCCAATTAATTTGGGAAATTTTAACTCCCAAGCTAATCCAGCCATCACGTCACATGCATCTGCACCACCAACACCGATAGCGATCATACCTAATCCACCCGCATTTACCGTGTGTGAGTCAGTACCAATCATCATTCCACCTGGGAAAGCATAATTCTCTAGAACTACTTGGTGAATAATTCCTGCACCTGGCTTCCAGAACCCAATGCCATATTTGTCAGAAACCGACGATAAGAAATCGTAAACTTCTTTATTTCTATCTACTGCAACAGCTAAATCAGATTTAGATGCCACTTTAGCTTCAATTAAATGATCACAATGCACGGTTGACGGCACAGCCACTTGTGGCCGACCCGCTTGCATAAATTGCAACAATGCCATTTGAGCAGTTGCATCTTGCATAGCTACACGGTCCGGAGCGAAATCTACATATGAATTGCCACGTTCGTGTGCCACAGAAGGAGTTCCTTCCCAAAGATGGCTGTAAAGGATTTTTTCAGTTAATGTTAGCGGTTTTCCCGTTAATGCACGTGCAGCAGCGATGCGTGCAGGCATTTTATCGTAAACCGCTTTAATCATTCCAATGTCAAAGGCCATGTTAATTATTTTAAAATAAGAAATTGCTCGCAAAATTAATAGATTCAGAGCAAAATTGCCAATTTTGATTACTTGATTTGCTCTGTTTTATTTTTTATCAATATATTTCTATTTACACAGAAGTTCATTTAAATTTTCTTTTAAAGAATTTACTGATTTTCTTCATTTTGACTTTTTTGTTACACGTCTAAGCATTGTTTCTTTATTCAAATATTCAAGACTATCTGCTTTGGGCAACTTGCCAATACGTTGAATTCTTTACCTAATGACCCAAATTCAATTGAGTAAAATAAAATATCATTATTTAGTTTTTTTTTAGTGCTTTGTCTCGAATTGTGTACAAATACATTTTAAGGTTCTATATTTGAAATCTTTTCTAAAAAACAACTTGTAAATAATATCTAATGGCAAAAAATTTGGTCATTGTTGAGTCCCCTGCTAAAGCAAAAACGATAGAAGGTTATTTGGGTAAAGATTTCATTGTCAAATCTTCCTTCGGTCATGTTCGGGATTTACCTACCAAAGGTGATAAAGCCATTGATATTGAGCACGATTTTCATCCTACATATATTGTCTCCCCAGATAAAACAAAAGTAATATCTGAATTAAAAAGTCTGGCAAAATCATCTGATGAAGTATGGTTAGCGACTGACGACGACCGCGAGGGAGAAGCTATTTCATGGCATTTAAAAGAAGCTATTAATTTAAAAGATAATACGAAACGTATCGTGTTTCGTGAAATCACGAAAAGTGCTATTCTTAAAGCAATTGAGCAGCCTCGTGAAATTGATATGGATTTAGTGAATGCCCAACAGGCGCGTCGAATTATGGACCGTTTAATTGGCTTTGAACTCTCTCCTGTATTGTGGTCCAAAGTTCAGAAAGGTCTTTCTGCAGGTCGCGTGCAATCAGTTGCCGTACGATTAATCGTAGATCGTGAGCGTGAAATTGAAAAACACGAAGCGGCTGCAACATTTAAGGTGGTTGCACTATTCGACCTTCCAGGTAAAAAAGTATTAAAGGCTGAACTTTCGAAAGCATTTGCTGCGGAAGGAGAAGCACTTGAATTCCTGAAAAAATGTGTTGGTGCACAGTTTTCGATTAAAAATTTAGAGACAAAACCAGCTAAGAAAACACCTGCTCCGCCATTTACCACATCTACTTTACAACAAGAAGCTTCGCGTAAATTAGGGTATGCTGTCGCGACAACCATGTCAATTGCGCAAAAATTATATGAATCAGGACGAATTTCATACATGCGTACTGACTCAACCATGTTATCTCAAGAAGCGCGTGATAAAGCAAAAGTAGCCATTGAGAATGCTTATGGTGCACCATTTCATCATACCAGACAATTCAAAACAAAATCTGATAGTGCTCAAGAGGCACACGAAGCGATTCGTCCTACAGATTTTGCGCTGAGTACTTTAAATGGAGATTCGCGTGAACGGAAATTATATGAGTTAATATGGAAACGTGCCATTGCTTCCCAAATGTCGGATGCACTTTTAGAACGCACAACAGCACAAATTGAAATTTCAACCACGACTGAAATATTAGTTGCTCATGGTGAGGTTATCGCCTTTGAGGGTTTTTTAAAAGCCTATCTAGAAGGGAAAGATGATGAAGATGATGAGGAAAACAAGGATATGTTGCCTCCTTTATCCATTGGACAAGTATTGTCGCTAGATGAATTAAAAGCGCAAGAGCGTTTTACTCGGCCAGCTCCTAGGTATACAGAGGCAAGTTTAGTAAAGGCCATGGAAGAAAAAGGTATAGGAAGGCCATCAACGTATGCGCCAACTATTTCCACTATTATTAAACGCGCCTATGTTGAGAAGGAGGATCGTGCAGGTCGAGAACGTGCTTTTCAGACATGGACTTTAAAGGATGATGAAATTTCAGGTGTAAATGCGACCGAAATTGTAGGTACAGAAAAATCTAAACTTTTTCCAACCCATATTGGAACACTTGTCACCGACTTTTTAGTTGAAAATTTTCAGGATGTAGTCGATTTTACATTTACGGCTGAAATGGAAGATGAATTCGATAATGTTGCCAAAGGAAAGCTTCCTTGGGTGAAATTAATGAAGGATTTTTATGGCTCTTTTCATAAGACAATCGAAGACAGTAAATCTATCTCGCGCAGTTCAGTTGGCGGTGGCCGCGAATTAGGCCTAGATCCCGAATCTGGCAAAAAGATATCTGTGCGTTTAGGGAAATTTGGTCCTTTCGTCCAACTAGGTGAATCCGGAGATGAGGATAAACCTGTTTTTGCTAATCTTGCTAAAAGTCAATCCATTGCAACGCTATCTTTAGAACAAGCTATAGTGTTATTGGCACGCCCTAAACTACCTCGTGAAATTGGAATTTTAGATGATATGCCCGTCATTATTGGTGCAGGAAAATTAGGTCCGTACATTAAATATGATGGTAAATTTACTAGTTTGCCTGAACCAAATGATCCGTTTACCATTGAGTTAGATCAAGCTATTTTGGTCATGAAAGCGGCTCAAATTGCAGCAGAATCTGCTGGTTTAGGTTATTTTGAAGACCATTTAATTGAAACTGGTAAAGGCCGATTTGGTCCTTATGTCAAACATAATGGAAAGTATGTATCCCTTGGGAAGACAGATAATTTAGAATCATTAACTCAAGCGCGCGCTATTGAATTAATTATGGCTAAGCGTAATTCAGAAGCTAATAAATTCATTAAAGAATTTCCAGAAAATGCGGCCATTAAAGTCGTTAATGGACTGTATGGACCTTATATTCAAATAGGTAAACGGAATGTTAAAATTCCTAAAGATCAAGATCCTGCTTCCCTGACTTTGGAAGATTGTATCGCTTTAGGTGACGCTGCTCCTTCACCTAAAAAGACAACGAGAAAAAAATAAGTACCTATGAGCCAAATTATTGATGGAAAGATGGTTGCCGAATCTATGAAATCGGCCATCGCTCAAGAAGTAAATGAATTAATCGCTTCCGGTAAACGCCCCCCTCATTTAGTAGCTATTTTAGTTGGTGAAAATGGCGCATCTGAAACCTATGTTGCTAATAAAGTTAAGTCCTGTGGCGAGCTAGGCTTCGCTTCTACCCTGCTGCGATTTGACTCTACGATTACTGAAGCGGAATTATTGAAGGCTGTTCAAGATGTAAATGATAATCCAGAAATGGATGGTTTAATTGTTCAATTACCTCTGCCAAATCATATTAATCCTGATCGTGTGATGGAAACGATTCATCCGTCAAAAGACGTCGACGGTTTTCATCCAATCAATATAGGCCGAATGGCCAAAGGTTTACCAGCATACATCTCGGCTACTCCGCAAGGAGTTTTAGATTTGTTGGCCTATTACAACATTGAAACAGCAGGAAAACACTGTGTGGTTGTTGGCCGCAGCCAAATCGTCGGCCTACCTATGTCAATCCTGATGCAACGCAATCATCCACAAGGAAATTGCACGGTCACTTTGGCGCATTCAAGGACGGCTAATTTGGAGGAAATGTGCCAACAAGCCGATATATTGATAGCGGCTTTGGGTAAACCTGAATTCATTAAGGCAGCGCACATTAAACCAGGTGCTGTGGTAATTGATGTGGGTTTGACACGTATTGTGGATACAAGTAAAAAATCGGGCTTTGCGCTAAAGGGAGATGTAGATTTTGAAGAAGTGGCTCCTCTATGCTCTTATATTACGCCCGTTCCGAAGGGTGTAGGCCCTATGACGATTGTGTCGCTTATGAAAAATACTCTTCTAGCCGCTAAGGGAGTAATTTATCCGAAAAACTAAGACTGAAATAAATACCGATGGAAAACACCCAATGGTAGTTTTTTATCGTATTGGTCATTTAGGTATAATTCGCCAGATTGAGCATTTTCTGGTACACTGAAAATGCCATTAACAAGGTTTTCTACGACGAGCGTTGAGAATCCCAATGAGTATACATTTGTCAGTAAAATATGTTCTTTAGGATCTAAAATCTCTTTTACAGAACGCAATAAATCATCTATCTGCTCTTCCAATACCCATTTCTCTCCTTCTGGACCACGGCCATATGCTGGCGGATCTAATAAAATTCCTTGGTAATGGTTACCCCTTCTTGCCTCTCTTTTGACAAATTTCAACGCATCTTCTGCCATCCATCGAATCGAATCCAATTTTGAAACTTCCATATTTTCGCGCGCCCAAGATAAAACAGGTTTTACTGAATCTACATGGGTTACATCTGCACCCATTTGCCGACAAACTAAGCTTGCTCCGCCTGTGTAAGCAAATAGATTCAAGAATTTAGGCTTAGCTGTTTTTAATTTAGGCATATTGGTTGCTAAAAACTCCCAATTGGAAGCCTGTTCAGGGAACAGTCCCACGTGCTTAAAAGACGAAAGACTAATTTTGAAATTCAACGCTAAGCTTTTTGAATTATAGGGAATAAACCATTTATCAGGTACCCCTTTTTTTATATCCCAAACGCCCCGTTCATTACTTCCTTTTTCTTTTCTAAAGTGAGCATTTGCCTTTAAAGACCAAAATTCTTCAGATAATGATTTTGTCCAAAGTGCTTGTGGTTCAGGTCTACGAACACAAAAATCACCAAACTGCTCAAGCTTTTCAAAATTTCCTGAATCAATTAATTCATAACTCTTACCCCAAAATTCGGGTGTTTCAATGGTAATGGCAGCTTGTTTGTTTTCCAAAATTTAGGGATTGAATTGAATCTTATTGATGAAAAATACGTCTCTTTTTCCTTCTTCCGTATTACTTATGGATTGAGTACCATGAGCAATGAAATATGGACCGTACCAATAATTTAAATCTAGTTTGGATGATTTCCGAACGCGGTCAGATTCATTTTCTGTCTGTATGGTTAATATGCGCTCTTGTTCGACTGTCCCGGATTGGCTAATTATTTTACTAATTATTTGATTATCCTTACTGTAAGAAAGTGTAACCTGATCGTCCAATACGGAAGTTTTGATTTTTTGAATTAACTTTTCTTCTTTGGCATCATTTAATGGAATTGAATGATCCCAAAGTACTTGGCCATTTTCATCAAGTTCAGCTACAATTGCGTGCGTGTAAACCCAGCCGTCAAACTGCTGGTTGTTTCCATAATAATTATATCCACGATATCCCCACGGACTGTAATAGCTTGAAAAGGGGGAATACAAACCATAATAACCGTATCCCCAGCGATACGGATTATACAACATGCTCCATGGGGAATAAAAATTAGAAAAACCTCCCATGCCCATCATGCCTGGTCCATAGAGACCCATGTTATTGTATCTATAATCAGGATAAAAAGCTTCCGCTACAACGATATAATGATCTCCTTTTCGGATTACTTCATGCATGAGTAAGCGATAATCAAGACGTAATTCCTCTCCTTTTGCAGCTTTTTCCTTTATTTTTTTGGCTTGTCTTTCCTGTTGCTTCGGACTAAGAAATTCAAAGAAATTCGTGAATTTAGTGAAGCTCTGAAAGTTTGTATGTTGTAATTCACTGTCAATAAATGATTGGAAATAAAATCCTTGCGAACTTGGTCCCTTAGAAGACCCAATCGTATTTTTATGTCCATAGGTGCCCACCACGATTTGCAATGAATCATTCATTTGACTTAGTTTCCCGTTCATCATCGCAAACTCATCAGATGGTTTCATTTGGACAGAACCCAACAAGTTTCCATCTTCATCAAACGAACGAATAATCAGTTGATAATCTTTGGCCCTTTTTCCTACTGAGTAAGTCACATTGACTTGCTGGAACGCAGTATCCAAGTCCATGGATTGTATTTCTGCATCCCCTTTCACAACCGATGGCAGGATTTGTGTTTTCTTTTCGTTCAAATTAGTGAAAAGTATCACGGCTTGACTATTGACGATTCCGCCTATAAATAATGAGGAATTTAGGGCTTTGAAATTAGAGATTTCGATGCGGTCAACAGATATAATCTGGAATTTTTCAATTTTACCACTAGTCGTATTTACGCGAAAAATGATGTACGAATTACTTTTAAATCTGCTAAATAATAAAAACAAGTATTTACCATCGAAGCTATGCGTGACAAAATCCTGAGATGCTTCTACTGTTGCATTATAGGACCATGACTGTACTAAACCCGTATTGAATTTTCGAATATTGAACTCTTGCTTATTTAATTGGCTAATCAATACAACCCCTTGATCACCAATAGGAATCGTGAAATTCTCAATTTCGCTGCTCGGTTGAAGAACTTCGATGCGCTGGCCACAAATTACATGGCTAGTAATTAAAAAGAGCAGGAGTAACTTTTTCATAATTTATTCAGCAAGGCTTAAAATAATGTCAAATTCTGCTTTTAGTACCGGAGTTACGGATAATCTAGATTGTTTGATTAACGCCAAATTACTCAAACGCTCATCAGATTTCATTGATTTTAACGTAACAGTTTTAGCTAATTTTTTTATTGGTTTTAATTCAACAACTACCCAGCGGTCATCCTCTGTGGTTGGGTCTTGGTAAAATTCCTTTGATATTTCTGCTAAACCAACGACCTCTACACCTTCATTTGAATGATAAAATAATACCCAATCCCCCTTTTTCATCGCTTTCAAATTATTTCGTGCTTGGTAATTACGTACGCCATCCCAAACAGATTTCCCCTCTTTAACGAAATCATCCCACGAATATTTGAATGGTTCTGATTTAACTAACCAATAATTCATGATTACGGGAATTTAGGGAATTTTGAGAAATCAGGTTTGCGTTTTTCCAAAAAGGCATTTTTACCTTCTTTGGCTTCATCAGATAGGTAATACAATAACGTCGCATTTCCTGCTAATTCTTGTATACCTGCTTGACCGTCCAACTCCGCATTAAAGGATGATTTTAACATACGAAGCGCTAACGGGCTCTTTTCTAATATTTTTTCACACCAAGCAACGGTCGTATTTTCTAACTCCTCTAATGGGACTACTTTATTAACCAATCCCATTTGCAATGCATCTTGTGCATCATATTGATCGCAAAGAAACCAGATTTCACGTGCTTTTTTTTGCCCTACAACCCGAGCTAAATAAGAAGCACCAAATCCACCATCAAATGAACCTACATTAGGTCCTGTCTGACCAAAACGAGCATTTTCAGCCGCAATGGACAAATCACATATTACATGCAAGACATGCCCACCTCCAATGGCCCAACCAGCCACCATGGCTATAACAGGCTTTGGAATCGTACGTATTTGACGTTGTAAGTCTAATACGTTTAAGCGAGGAACATAATCTTCGCCAACATACCCTCCGTCACCGCGTACGCTTTGATCGCCACCCGAACAAAAGGCTTTACCGCCTTCTCCCGTTAAAATTATAACCCCGATTGACGTGTCTTGTCTAGCCAATTCCATTGCCTCAGACATCTCTTGAACGGTGAGGGGCGTAAATGCATTATGCTTGTGCGGGCGATTAATGGATATTTTAGCAATTCCGCTGTATTGCTGAAACAAAATTTCTTTGTATTCTCTTATTGGTTTCCACGGAAAATTAGAAATCATCATTTTGTTTGGTTTCTTCGTTATAAGTTACATCCCACGTGTGGTCTGCAAGTAAAATTACTTTGGCTAGATAGCGACTATATTTAAACGAGCGCCCCCACTCATGTGGAGCAACTAAAGATAATAAATCACTTCCATCCTCTTTTTCGTACATATAATACGTTTCACTGATAATAGGCTCAAAACCCATTGCAGTGTCATATATACGTTCTGAAATTTCTTTTCGATCGGCAATCATTTTGGCTTGTTTTGCCAAAACTTCCATTTGCTCGTAAAGCTGATTCATTTGTCGGTCCGTCTGCTGACGCATCGCTTGAATAGATCTCCCTTTTGTTTTACCTATATCTTCCGGTTTAATTACAGCTCCTCCTGCCGTGTGCGCGTAGGGAAGTAAGCCCGGATTTTGGGCAACTTTATCTGGATTAATGGGATTTACAAATGGATCTTCGCTCATGTACGTAAGGTTAAACTGATTAACCTTTTATTAACTCACGAAATTAGAGAATGTTTGGCTATTTTTGGAATTATTTAATGTTTTATGCTTCTTTTCTCTCCGAGTGCTTTAGAATATCCCATACCTGCTACTGAATTTGAGAAGCAGGTTTTTGACTTTTGTCAAAAATGGAAAAAGGGACAAGCACATTTTCATTTTATGACGTCCGGCTCAACCGGTTCCCCAAAACCAATTCAAATCTCTCGAGAAGCCATGATTGCCTCAGCAAAGGTGACTGGTGAATGGTTACAATTAAAGCCAAATGATGTGGCTCTTGTGTGTCTACCGATACATTATATCGCTGGATCTATGGTTTTAGTTAGGGCATTGGAATTGAATTTACAACTACTTTTGATAGAGCCATGTATTAATCCGCTCAAGGATTTACCGCCAATTTCTATTCAACTAGCCTCCTTTGTTCCCAATCAATGGTATGCTATTTTAAATGATGGTATTGATTTGCTAAGCTATTTTTCAAAATCAAAGGCAGTGTTGCTCGGAGGAGCTGCTTTAAATCTCACGATTATTTCGCAAACAAATTTCCAATTTCCAATATTTGCAACGTATGGAATGACAGAAACCGTTTCGCATGTGGCTTATCAAATGCTTAGTCCTACTCCCGCTACTTGTTATAAAATTTTACCATCTATAGAGTTTGAAGTTGGCATAAATAAATGTGCCCGTTTCAAAGGAGATGTGACGGGCCAACAATGGGTTCAAACAAACGATATCGTTGAACAAATTGATTCGTGTCATTTTAAGGTACTCGGACGTGCAGATCGTGTCATTAATTCGGCTGGGCGTAAAATTCAAGCGGAAAAGGTCGAGCAAGAAATAGCGTCCTTATTTTCTGAGCGTTCATTTTTTGTCAGCGGTGTGCCCAATGAAGTTGTAGGTCAAAAAGCAGTACTATTTATTGAAGGATTGGGTTTGGTTGATGAAAGTTTGGTAAATCAAAAATCACTTCCGGCATTGCAATCATGGGAAATTCCAAAGCAGGTTGTCTATCTGCCTAAATTTGAAACTACGGAATCTGGTAAGATCGACCGACTAAAATCCGTAGCTTTGTACCTTAATACGCAAAAATGAATCCAGCCAAATTAGAAAAGAAGTTTCAGTTGTTTTATGAAAGTCCGAACAACGTACCTCCACCCTATCATTTAGAGGCGGCGTTTGAGTTTACTGATTTTTTGTCGGATGTACCTACCGTTAAATTAACTATTCAATACATTGACCGAGATGACTTTTCGCGGGAAGAGTTGCTAGCCGAAGGTTTAAATACGGAAGATACATATGTGTGGGAAGGATCTTTACCTACGGCGTGGCGTAATCGCTTAGAAGATTCTTTTCGATTATATAAATCAGGTTCCTGCGATCCACGTGATGAGGAGCCATTTATTACATTGGAAGCGGCTGATACTACAACGGCATTACCCGTTATTCTAGAATTAGATGATACGCTTATTCAAGAATTCATGCAGGCTATTTTAGAAAATGCGGGGAAAGAAATGCCCTTATATTTGGGATTTCAATTTGCGGATGAAGATGGTTTATGGGTTCGTATTGAAGGTGAATTGTCATTCTATAATTTAAGTTTTAGGTATTCCAAAGATGCGAATGACTTAATTCGATTTACGGATGATTGGAAAGGACTTCAAGAATTAATGGCTGTTTTATTTACAGGTGAATTTGTTTTTGAAAAAGGAGTTGAAGAATTGAAGCCTAAAACTGAGTTTGCCATATATCCGGGCGATGGTAAATGGTATGTTGCGGGAGATACGTGGTTTAGACCATCAGGGAATAAAGGATATTTTGATTTGATTGAAGAAAAATTACGAACATTGTTTACCATTTAATTGAAGTACTATGGAACAACAAATTAATGCTATTTATGCGTTACAAAAATCTTCATTACAGCGTTTAAAAAATGCGAGTGCAGCTTCGCGTATCGAAAAATTACGATCTATCGAGACGTATATGCTGGCTCATAAACAATCTTTATTTGATGCGCTTTATGCTGATTTTAGAAAGCCGAGCTCCGAAGTAATAATCGCTGAGCTTTTAGGCGTTAAAAAAGAGATTAATTACATGATTAAGCATTTGAAATCATGGATGAAACCACAGAAAGTAGGCACGCCGCTTATGCTAATTGGGACTCAAGGGCAAATACAATTAGAGCCCAAAGGTATGTGTCTTATTATTGCCCCATGGAATTATCCGTTCAACTTAGCGATCAATCCCCTAGTTCATGCTATTGCGGCAGGGAATGCGATCATGCTAAAGCCTTCAGAAATGAGCGAGCATACGTCAGCATTTATAAATAAAATGATTACTGCTTTATTTGATCCATCGGAAGTAGCTGTATTTGAAGGAGACGCATCAGTGGCTAGTTATTTGTTGGAGCAGAAATTTGATCATATATTTTTCACAGGTAGTCCGATGATTGGGAAAAAGGTAATGGAGGCGGCTTCCAAACATCTTTGCTCGGTGACATTGGAATTAGGTGGGAAATCACCTGCGATTGTTGACGAATCTGCCGATATTTCTTCTTCAGCCCAGAAAATTGCTTGGGGCAAGTTTTTAAATAATGGACAGACATGTATAGCTCCTGATTTTTTATATGTGCATGAAAAAGTGAATTTTCAATTTTTGCAAGCCTTGGAGCAGTCAATAGCTAGTTTTTATGGCACTGGAAGCGAAATTGCTAAAAGTAAGGATTATGCGCGTATTGTCAATAAACGTCATTTTAATCGTATCAAGCACTTGTTTGATGAAGCAGTTTTGCAAGGAGCTAAAGTTTTGATTGGTGGAGATTTTGACGAATCTACTTGTTTTATGAGTCCTACCATCTTAACAAATTGTAATGTGGACATGCAAATTATGCAGGAAGAAATTTTCGGACCAATTCTGCCTGTAATTACATTTAAAAATGAAGTGGAAATCACAGGATATTTAAGTCGGGAAGAAAAGCCTTTAGCGTTGTATATATTTAGTCAAAATCAAATATTCTCGGATTTTATTGTTCAAAACACCTCTTCAGGTTCTTGTTTAATTAATGATTGTTTGATTCAATTCGGACATGATGAACTTCCTTTTGGTGGTGTTAATAATTCAGGAATTGGCAAGTCGGGTGGGAAATTCGGATTTTTAGAATTTTCGCATGCCAAATCAGTTTTAGTTCAAAAAACAAACTTTGTACGTTATTTTTATCCTCCATATACGGCGAAAAGAAAGTGGCTCATCGAACAAGTCTTGAAATGGTTTTAAGGTTTTTTACCTTTTTGATACTTTGTATGTGTGGTCAATTAAGTTTGGCGCAGGTTAATTATCCCATACTAGATCAAAATCCTTTTTTGGTACGTCATCGTCAGATCCAGCTTCAACAATTTCCTGTTCAAATCATATATCCTGAAGGCTTAGATTCACTTGCTCAGGTTACAGCGAAAGAATTGGATCGATCGCTTTCAGCGGTTGGTCTTGGATTAGCAGCATCCTTACATCCGTGGAAAATTGTTCTGCAAAATCAAGGAATGGTTTCCAACGGTTTTGTTTCATTAGCGGCACCTAGAGCGGAATATTTTATGCTTCCTCCACAGGATCCAAGTTTACTTGGGACGAATGATTGGATCAGTTTATTAGCTGCGCATGAATCTCGGCATATGTATCAAAATGAAATTGGACGTACCGGTCTTGCCAAATGGATGTACTATTTGTGGGGTAATAATGGTCAGATGGCATACACTAATTTGCTGATTCCTAATTGGCTTTGGGAAGGTGATGCGGTGGAGACTGAGACGCGCGTTACTGGTTTCGGCCGTAGTGTAATTCCTCAATTTCAAATGCCCTTAAGGGCATATTTAGATACTTTTGGTGCGCCAAGCTACGCTAAATTAATGGGACGTTCGTTTCGAGAATATGTTCCGAATCATTATGTTTTTGGTCAAAAATTTTCACATCTTTTACAACAGCGTTACGGCCAGGATGTAATTGGGCGCATTTGGCAACAAACTTTAAATACACCCATTCCCTTCTCGTTTTCAAGATCTGTAAAAAAAATAACGGGGAAATCGGTAGATAATTTTGCTCAAGAAATACTGAGTACTACACCTGTTACTAAAAAAATCAAGCTAAAGGAAAAAGGATTTACAAATTATTTATATCCCAATCCCGTAAATGATAGCAGTTTTGTAGCGATAAAGAATGGATTTGATGCGAATACCCAATTGGTTTTGCGGACTCCCAATGCGGAGAAAAGACTTGTATTCATGGGTCCTTATTTTGAAAATGCGATGTTGGCAGCTTCTTCAAACTTCGTCATTTGGTCGGAATATGTCTTTAATCCAAGATGGGGCCAAAAGAATCAAACCGTTTTTTATTTATATGACTTGCTGAATCATAAACGAATAAAATGGGGGTCACTGGGTCAAGCAACTAATCCAAGTATTTCTGCTGATTCAAAATACATTGGGGCATTAGTGTATCGTTTGTCAGGTGCGTCAAAGTTACAAGTTATAGATCGATTTTCTAAACAAGTAGTTTCTCAATTAGTCGCCAAACCAGGGGAACAGTTTGTTCAGCCTCGTTTGCAAGGAGAATCTGATTATGTATTTATCAAGAAAAAAGGCCAGTCCAAATCAATTATAGTATGGAATTGGAAAGAAAATGTCATGCGCGATTCTATTCAATTAGGGCCTATTAATGCGTCTCACCCCTATTTAGCGGGTGAAAATATCTACATTAATTTACCCGTTGATGGTGTAGATCAGATCGTAGGCGTTGATTTAAAATCTAAACAGCCCCGAGTTCTTACAGGTGAAAAGTATGGTGCCTATTTCGGTATTCCTATGGGTAATAAATTAGTTTATTCGAATTACACCGCGACTGGACATGTTGTTGTTATCGGAGATTCGACAGCTAAAAAAACCGTTAACATTTCTTTTGCTCCTATTCCAAATGTAACAGATACACTGAGTTCGTATGTCTCATCTTCTTACTCCAAGTGGAAGATTTTCAACCCATATGCTTGGGGGCCTTTGGTAAGTTCTCAGGGGAATAAACTTGATGTAGGCATTGTTAGTAAAGATGTTTTGAATAATCTACAAGCTAGTTTTGGGTATCAATGGAATGCAAATGAACAAGTAGCAAATACGTTCGCACGTTTGTCTTATCAAGGTTTTTTTCCAGTTATTGATTTTAATTATGAATCGGGGAATCGTTTTTCTGAGTTGAATTTGCCTACGCCAACAAATCCAAATGCGGTGAGTTCGGATCAATGGAGTCAAACAAAATATTCGTTGGGTCTACGTATTCCACTTAATCTGACACATTCTGCATTTTTGGAATCTTTAGAGATGGGTTCAAAAATTGATTTTTTACAAGTTTCCGGATATGATTTAAAGAGGCGTTACATTACAGAAGCCTTTAATGGAACATATTCTTCAATAAATTATCATGTTTCCTATTCTAAAATGTTCAATCGAACTTACCGCGATTTACAATCAAAATGGGGTATTCAAGTTGTTGGAAGATTTAATTCAACTCCTTTTGCTCAGTCACTTCAGGCTGAAATTTGGTCAATTCAATCAAAATTGTTTTTTCCTGGATTTTTGAAACATCATGGATTCAGTTTACGTACGGGTTACCAACAGGAATCTAAGGGAAATTACCGATTTGGGAGTTATTTGAGTTTTCCACGTGGCTACTCGTACGCTTCTTTCGATCAAATGTTTAGCTATAGTTTGGATTATCGATTCCCGTTGGCATCTACAGATTTTAACGTAGGTCGTTTTATTTATTTAAAGCGTATAAATATGGATTTATTTGCTGATGGTGGCCAAGGACGCGTTATGCAAAAATCTAAATTGTTAGTTCGTGATTATCAATCCTTAGGTGTAGATTTGTCTTTCCAACTGCATTTAATGCGGTTTTCACAAGAATTTGAACTTGGTGTTCGAGGCGTATATTTGCCACATACAAAAGAATTTGCATGGTTTCCTTTGGTACTCGATATCGGTTTTTAATCGTTATTTGTTCTTTTTGGCTTTATTCATGCGAACCAACGGCGGATCAGCGTGGTGAAATTATTCCGCCGAAATCAGCGTATAGTCAAACACTGCGTCCAAGTCTTGTTGTTTCTTACATGACGCAATTGCTTCGTGAAAATGAAAGTCCTCATTTTTATTATTTGCGCGCCAAAGCCTATTTTCAATTACGTGATTACGTGCATGCTGAAAATGATATTGAGCGTTCATTAGAGAAAAGTCCGGGTGATGTGGATTACTTGTTGTTGTCCTCTCAAATAAAATGTCAATTGGGTTGGTATTCTCAAGCTCTTGAGGAAGCCAAAGCGTTGGAATCTTCAGGAAATAATTCGCCAGCGCTATATTTGATATTTAGTGAAATATACGTGGCATCTAATTCAAAACGCGTTGCAGCGAATTATTTACAGCAAGCAGTTAATCAAGGGATACCAGTTTTGGATAAATCATATAGTTCCTATTTACAGAATTTGGTTCGTGGGGATAGCTTGTTGGCCATGCAATCAATTCAACAAAAAGATTTGGTTCATCCTCAATTAAGCTCTGCTTATTTTAGATATCAATTGCCTCGTATGGCTCATTTATCGTATCAAAATTTAATTTTAACTGAACTTAAGAAGTATCCATTTGATCCGTATCTTTTAATAAATTGGGCGCGTTTTTTAAGTCAAATTGGCCAATATGAACGAGCTGAGAAGGTTTATCTCCACCTTTTGCCCCTTTTGCCGAAAAATCCATTTGTTGTGTTGGAGCTCGGACAATTCTATGTTCGCATGGGAAATAATAAAAAAGCGCTTGTTTATTTAAGTCAGGTACCCAGGCAATCTGGGGGTTACCGAGATGCCATGTTCAATCAAGCATTAGCTTATTTGAACATGGGTGAAAAAGCACGTAGTTTGGCTGTTTTAGATTCAGGCCGACTTCTATTTAAGGCTGATGGTAGATTTATGCAAATGCGTGACCGACTGCTTGGTAAGCGATTAGATAGCATGCAACTTGCTGTGGATTCTACTGGACAAAAAAGCGATTAACAGCTGTTTAGATTGCGGCTTAATTTGTACCTTTGCAAAAATTTTTTCTATGATTAAGATATCTTTTCCTGACGGTCAGGTTCGTGAGTTTGAACAAGGAATCACTCCTATGGATGTAGCATTGTCCATTTCAGAAGGTTTGGCTCGTAATGTATTAGCAGCAAAATTAGATGGTGAAGTTGTGGATGCAAATGCTGCGATTTCAGGCGATGCTACCTTACAATTGTTGACCTGGAATGACACGGAAGGTAAGAAGACATTTTGGCATTCATCTGCTCACTTAATGGCAGAGGCAATTGAGGCGCTATTTCCTGGGACTAAATTTGGTATTGGGCCAGCGATTGAGAATGGTTTTTATTATGATATCGATTTAGGTGATCAAGAATTTGGATCGGATGATTTTAAGACTATTGAGGATAAGATGGTGGAGTTGGCACGGCAAAAAAGTGCTTATGCGCGCAAATCGGTAGCTAAGGCGGATGCTATCGCCTACTTTAAGGAGAAGAATGATGAATATAAATTAGAGTTGTTGGAGGGTTTAGAGGACGGTAAAATTACGTTTTATACTCAAGGAAACTTTACGGATTTGTGTCGTGGGCCACACATTCCATCGACTGGATTTATTAAGTCGGTGAAGTTATTAAGTGTGGCTGGTGCGTATTGGCGGGGAGATGAAAAGCGCAAGCAGATGACGCGTATTTATGCCATTACGTTTCCTAAGGCAAAGGAGTTGGAGGATTATTTATTCTTATTGGAAGAAGCGAAGCGTCGGGATCACCGGAAATTGGGTAAAGAATTAGAATTGTTTGCGTTTTCGGAAAAAGTGGGTATGGGATTACCTTTGTGGTTACCTAAAGGCACTATTTTACGCGAGCGTTTAGAGAATTTCTTAAAGCGTGCACAGGTTCGTGCGGGTTATTCCCCGGTAGTGACGCCTCATATTGCAAGTAAAGAATTGTATGTTACTTCGGGTCATTATGCGAAGTATGGAAAGGATTCATTTCAGCCAATTCGTACACCAGATGAGAATGAAGAATACTTATTAAAGCCAATGAATTGCCCGCATCATTGCGAGATATACAAGACAAAGCCTCGCTCGTACAAGGATTTGCCTTTGCGTTTAGCTGAGTTTGGGACTGTATATCGGTATGAACAATCGGGTGAATTGCATGGATTAACGCGCGTGCGTGGCTTTACACAGGATGATGCACATATATTTTGCCGGCCTGATCAAGTCGAGGAAGAGTTCATGAAGGTTATCGACCTTGTTTTATATGTGTTTAAGGCGCTTGGTTTTTCTGAATATTCAGCTCAAGTATCGCTACGTGATCGTGAGAATCGCGAGAAATATATTGGAAATGATGAAGATTGGGATCGTGCTGAAAATGCAATTATTCATTCAGCAGCCGAGAAAGGCTTACCTACGGAGGTGGTTTATGGGGAGGCTGCATTTTATGGCCCAAAACTAGATTTCATGGTGCGTGATGCATTAGGTCGTAAATGGCAGTTGGGTACTATTCAAGTTGATTATCAATTACCTCAACGTTTTGAATTAGAATTTACGGGTTCTGATAACTTGAAACACCGGCCGGTCATGATTCACCGCGCTCCTTTCGGTTCTTTAGAGCGTTTTATTGCGATTTTGATAGAGAATACGGCGGGTAATTTCCCATTGTGGCTTTCGCCTGATCAATTAGCGGTATTGCCTATTTCGGAGAAGTTTGAAGATTATGCGAATGAAATTTATTTACGTCTCCAAGAAGGAGATTTACGTGGGTATGTAGATCATCGGAATGAAAAAATGGGACGCAAGATTCGGGATGCAGAAGTTGGGAAAGTGCCATTTATGATCATTGTGGGCGAGAAAGAGCAGGCAGATGGGATGGTCAGTATTCGCAAAAAAGGAGAAGGTGATTTAGGTATGATGACCTTGGATGCTTTTATGGCATTGGCTGGGGAAGAAATAAACCAACAATCTTATTCGAATTAGAAAAAATTGATAATTTAGGCCCTTGAGTGTCATTTGTTTGCAATTATGGGGTTTTTAAATTAGCTTCGAAGTGATTTTTATTTTAACAAATTATAATTTATGGCTTTACGCCCCAACAACAATTACAGAGGAAATAAAAGAGAAGAAGAACCTTACCGCATAAATCAGTTGATTCGTGGTGTTGAAGAGGTTCGATTAGTGGGTGAGAATATCGAGATTGGTGTTTATCCGTTCGCGAAGGCTTTAGAGATTGCAGAATCCCAAAATTTAGATTTGGTTGAAATATCGCCTAAGGCTGTTCCTCCGGTTTGTAAGGTCATTGATTATGCTAAATTCAAATATGATCAAAAGAAAAAGCAAAAGGAGATTAAAGCCAACGCCACTAAAACTGTAATTAAAGAAATCAGATTCGGTCCGAATACAGATGAGCATGATTTTAACTTCAAGTTAAAGCATGCGGTTAACTTCCTAAAAGAAGGTGCTAAAGTGAAGGCATACGTACATTTCGTAGGTCGTACCATCGTTTTTAAAGAGCGCGGTGAAATGTTGTTATTGAATTTTGCCAAAGGTCTCGAGGATATTGGCAAGCCTGACGATATGCCGAAGTTAGAAGGAAAACGGATGAGCATCATCTTCTCCCCTAAAGCAGCTAAGAAATAATTATTAATTATCGTGGAATGTAGAGGTAATTTTATTACTTTTGCGTTCCAATTTTTACATGTCTAATCAATTAAAGAATGCCAAAAATTAAAACCAACTCTGGAGCGAAGAAACGTTTCAAAGTAACGGGAACTGGTAAGATTAAGCGTAAACACGCTTTTCATAGCCATATCCTTACTAAAAAAACAACGAAACAAAAGCGTAATTTAGTACACGCTACATTAGTTTCACCAGCTGATATGGGTCGCGTAACATTAATGTTAGGACTATAATTAGCGAATTCAGTTATTGTTAAACCAGAAAGTAGGCTAAAGTAATTGAAAGATTCGCCTCATTTCAAAAAACAAAAAATTATGCCAAGAAGTGTCAATCACGTAGCCTCAAGAGCTAGAAGAAAGAAAATCCTTAAGTTAGCGAAAGGATTCTATGGTCGCGGTAAAAACGTTTGGACTGTAGCCAAAAACAAAGTAGAGAAAGGTTTGCAATATGCATACCGTGATCGTAAAGTTAAGAAAAGAGATTTTCGTGGACTTTGGATCCAACGTATCAATGCAGCAGTTCGTACGGAAGGAATGTCTTATTCTGCGTTCATGGGCAAATACAATAAATCTGGAATGACGTTAAATCGTAAAGTTTTAGCTGACTTAGCGATGAACCACCCAGAAGCTTTTAAAGCCGTTGTTAAGAAATTAGCATAAGCCAAATGAAAAGTCCCGATTTAGTCGGGACTTTTTTTTTATCCCTTATCTTTGTTGCCTAATCTGGTAACTTTGCAAAAGCCCATCTATTTCGATTATGCCGCAACCACCCCTGTTCATTCAGTGGTACTTAACGATATGCTCCCCTATTTTACGGAGGATTTCGGTAATGCAGGTTCTAATCAGCATTATTATGGTTGGGTCGCTGAAGAAGCCATACAAAAGTCTCGCGTATCCATTGCGAAGTATTTCAGTTTACCTGCATCAAGTATTGTATTTACTTCTGGTGCGACAGAATCAAACAATCTAGGTATTCAAGGATTTTTATCTGGAAGTAAGCCAGGGCATATCATTACATCTACCTTAGAGCATAAGGCGGTTTTGGCGGTATGCCAACACATGGAGTCGCTCGGTTGGTCAGTTACCTATGTACCTCCCAATGGAGCGGGTATGATCGATGTGGAGGATGTCAAGGCTGCGATACAATCCGATACCTTATTAATTACGCTCATGCTCGTGAATAATGAGCTGGGCACGATTACAGATTATGAAGCTATACGCGCGCTAGCGGATGCGCATCAATTAATATTTCACGCAGATGCCACGCAGGCTATTGGAAAAGTAGACCTTCAAGGCAAGGCTTTGCCTCATTTGATGAGTGTAT
Organism: Aquirufa sp.; assembly: GCF_964796385.1. NCBI lineage: Bacteria > Pseudomonadati > Bacteroidota > Cytophagia > Cytophagales > Flectobacillaceae > Aquirufa > Aquirufa sp. The sequence goes on from NZ_CBAUBA010000019.1 coordinate 22,755, forward strand.
CAGGACATAAGGTCTATGGGCCGAAAGGTATAGGGGCACTAATTGTCCAACCGGGAGTTCAGATTCATCCATTGGTATTTGGCGGTGATCAAGAACGTGGAATACGTAGTGGTACGTTGGCCGTCCCACAAATCGTAGGTTTAGCTGCATCTTTTCAACTGATTCCTGAACTCTTGTCTCATGCACAAACATTAGCGGAGTATAAATCGCGTATTATTCAATCTGTACCTGCGCATTGGAAATTGAATGTGTCACGTGCGCCTACTGTTCCTCATATACTCAGTATTTCGGTGCCTAAAACCGACTGGGAAACCTTGTTTCAGCGTATTCCCAATGTAGCCATCTCTAATGGTGCTGCGTGTAATGCCAAAACGCATTTACCCTCACATGTGTTGAAATCGATTGGATTGTCTGATGCGGAAGCTTTAGCAACTTTGCGGATCTCCATGGGTTTAGGCACGACCTCACAAGATGTTGATTTTCTTATTTCCTATTTACATGAAAAGTTGAATTGAATATGAAAGAGTTGATTCAAATTCTTGGCCAATTAAAACGCCTATTAAATTCAGGAGAATCATTTGCCTTAGCCACGGTGGTTTTTGTGGACGGTTCGGCTTATCGCCGACCAGGTGCTCGGATGCTCATTGACGAAAATGGAAATTGGTGGGGCGGAATTAGTGGAGGTTGTTTAGAAGGTGATTTGTTGAAGAAAGCGCAGTTGGCGATGCGCCAACAAACCATTAAAAACATCACATATGATACCCGAGAAGATGACCCATTTCAGTTGGGTATCGGATTAGGCTGTCAGGGCTTAATCGAAATTATTATTGATCCTATTCGCGAACATGTAGAACAAGTTTCTGAGCAATTAAAGATGTGTTTAGATTCAGGACTGGCGTATACACTTCAGAGTACGTGGGAAGGTCCAAACTTTTCTATTCAGGCGGTAATAGATAAAAGCGGATCATTTACGCAGCAAGGAAACAAACAGATTTTTGTAGAACATATTCCAGCCAATACGCGCATATGGATTGTGGGTAATCAATTTGACGCAATCAGTTTAATCCAACTATGTCAGCAATTGGCTTGGGAAATTCACTGGGTTGGTAATAAGCTAAAAATGAATCCAACCGTTCGTGATTCAGTCCAAGCATGTTACGATTGGAATGAAGATTTACCCGTACGAAATACGGACTGCCTGGTGCTGATGACGCATGATTTTGATCGGGATGTTGAATTTTTAAGAAACCAGTATGCGGTAGATCGCTGGTCTTATGTGGGTATTTTAGGTCCAAATAAACGAATGGATCGAATCTTAAAACAAATTCCAACGCTTGAAGTTAGTTTATTGTCTAGTCCTATTGGATTAGATATTGGCGCAGAAGGTCCTGATGAAATTGCTATTTCGATTGTATCTGAGATTTTAGCGGTAAAAAATGGTCGTAATGGCCAATCATTAAAATATAAAAAAGGTAGTATACATTTATGAATTCCTTAGTAGCACTTAAAAAGGCGATTGAGCCGCACCAACAAGCTTTATTAACACATTCAATTAATAGTTACATTCAGTCTCCCGCTGACCTAGCCAATTTCATGCAGCATCATGTGTTTGCGGTTTGGGACTTTATGTCTCTGGTTAAGAAACTTCAAAAAGAACTAACCTCGGTTGATCAGCCTTGGGTACCCAAGGGAACTCCTGAAGTCCGTTTTTTGATTAATGAAATTGTCCTGGGTGAAGAGTCGGATGTAGACCAACATGGTCAATACACGAGTCATTTTGAATTATATGTTCGCGCGATGCGTGAATTAGGTATAGATGTTTTACCAGCTTTAAAGGAATTGACTAATTGTCAATCTATTACTGGTGTGCTTACCTTATTGCCTTCACTAGAGATTCCTAATTCGGTACGTGACTTTCTAACGTTTACCTTCGAATCGATACAAAATAGACCCATTGAGGAAGTGGCTGCCATTTTTACCTTTGGTCGTGAAGATTTGATTCCAGGTATGTTCCAACTCATTGTTGATCAATTAAAACAAGATGCACCAGCTAAAATTGAAACCTTGGTCTATTATTTAGAGCGTCATATTGAAGTTGACGGAGATCATCACAGCCAATTAGCCTATCGCATGATGGAAGAATTATGTGGTGATAATACCGATAAATGGGCAAGAGCCACACAGGCCGCCATTGAGTCTTTACAGGTGCGGAAGCGTTTGTGGGATGGGATTTCCCAATAAAAGAGTAGAGAGTAGAGAGTAAAGAATAATCTACTCTCTACTCTCTACTCTTTACTCTTTACTCTCTACTCTCTAGTAGAAATTATTTTACTTCTTCGAAGGCAACATCTTCAGCACCACTATCAGCGGCAGCATCTGTAGGTTGTGCTCCTTCTCCTCCTTCTGTTGCACCTGCAGCATACATTTCTTGTGAAGCTGCCGTCCAAGCTGTATTTAATTTCTCTAATCCAGCATCGATACCCGCTAAATCTTGAGAAGCATGTGCCACTCTCAATTCGGCTAAAGCACCTTCGATTGCCGTTTTATTTCCTTCCGATAATTTCTCACCATATTCCTTCAATTGCTTGTCAGATTGGAAAATCAACGCATCTGCTTGATTTATTTTTTCTACTTTTTCTTTTTCTAATTTATCCGATGCTTCGTTCGCTTTCGCCTCGTTACGCATTTTCTCGATATCCTCATCTGTCAAACCACTAGATGCTTCGATACGGATTTTTTGCTCTTTACCAGTTCCTTTATCTTTGGCAGAAACGTTAAGGATACCATTCGCATCGATGTCAAATGTAACTTCGATTTGAGGTACACCACGTTGTGCCGGTGGCAAACCATCTAAGTGGAAACGGCCTAATGAACGGTTATCTTTCGCCATCGGACGCTCACCTTGCAAAACGTTAAGCTCTACTGATGGTTGGTTATCCGCAGCCGTCGAGAATGTCTCCGATTTTTTTGTCGGGATTGTCGTATTCGATTCAATCAATTTCGTGAATACACCACCCATGGTCTCAATACCTAATGAAAGTGGAGTAACGTCAAGTAATAAAACATCCTTCACCTCTCCTGTTAATACACCTCCTTGAATCGCAGCACCAATCGCAACAACCTCATCTGGATTAACTCCTTTAGAAGGTTTTTTGCCAAAGAATTTTTCAACTTCTTCTTGAATACGAGGAATACGAGTCGAACCACCCACCAAGATTACTTCATCTATATCAGCATTAGTATAACCAGCATTTTTCATTGCTCGCTTACACGGTTCCAAGGTGCGACGGATTAAGCTATCAGCTAATTGTTCAAATTTTGCTTTGGACAATGAACGAACTAAGTGTTTTGGAATACCGTCAACTGGCATGATGTATGGCAAGTTGATTTCAGTAGATGCACTTGAACTCAATTCGATTTTAGCTTTTTCTGCAGCTTCTTTCAAACGCTGTAAAGCCATTGGATCTTTACGCAAATCGATGTTTTCATCCGAAATAAATTCTTCCGCTAACCAGTTGATGATTACCTGATCAAAGTCATCACCACCTAAGTGTGTATCACCATCAGTTGATTTAACTTCAAATACACCATCACCCAATTCTAACACAGACACGTCAAAAGTACCGCCACCTAAGTCAAAAACGGCAATTTTCATATCCTTACCACCTTTGTCTACGCCATATGCTAATGCAGCAGCTGTAGGCTCGTTGATGATACGTTTTACCTCTAAACCAGCGATTTGGCCAGCTTCTTTTGTTGCTTGACGTTCTGCATCATTGAAATAAGCAGGAACCGTAATGACAGCCTCCGTAACAGTTTGACCTAAATAGTCCTCTGCCGTTTGCTTCATCTTCGTTAAAATTTGAGCTGAAATTTCTTGAGGTGTATACAAACGATCACCAATACGCACGCGTGGCGTGTCGTTATTTCCTTGCTCAACTTGATATGAGATTGTTTTTAACTCTGAACTTACTTCTGAATATTTTTTACCCATGAAACGCTTCACAGATGAAATCGTATTCTGAGGATTCGTAATGGCTTGTCTTTTGGCAGGATCACCCACTTTACGTTCTCCATTTTCTAAAAATGCTACAATGGAGGGTGTCGTTCTTCTACCTTCTGAATTAGCGATAACAACAGCCTCATTCCCTTCCATAACCGCCACACATGAGTTGGTGGTACCTAAGTCAATTCCAATAATTTTTCCCATGATTATTTATTTTAATTTTTACCCTTTAGCACAAGGATAATGCCATCTTATTCAAACATGACACATTATGCCAAATTGTCACAAACCAAGATTTATTCCTCTAAATCGTTATTTAGGTCGTCTTTATGGTAACTTATAAGGTTTTAAAACATGTAAATTTTGTCAACTTTCTCTTATTTTGCTTGGATAGCAGTATTGACTTAGTTAAAATCAAAAGGCCAAGAATTTCTTCTTGGCCTATAAATTAGATTACTTGTGTACTTTCTCCAGGTATCGTATACGAACTACCTTTGACCATTAGTGTGATTGGATTAGCTGATAAGTTGGTAATTTCGACCCCTTTCTTAAATATCCTAATCGCTAGTTGGTTTGATCTAAAATTGATCTTAAATGCATATTCTTCCCATTGACTTGGAAGGAATGGATTAAAACTTAACTGGTCATTTACCAGCATCATGCCACCAAATCCTTTCACAATGGACATCCAGGTACCTGCCATACTTGTGATGTGGCAACCATCCTCAGTATCATTGTTGTAATTATCTAAATCTAATCGTGCAGCACGCGTATAGAATTCATACGATTTATCTTCTTTACCCAATTTTGCGGCGATTATATTATGCACGCAGGGACTCAGCGATGATTCATGAACCGTCAATGGTTCATAGAAATTGTAATTACGCTCAATTTCTTCTTTGCTGAATTCAGTCTCAAAGAAATACATGCCTTGCAATACATCAGCTTGCTTGATAAAGCAAGAACGAAGAATGCGATCCCATGACCAGTTTTGATTGATGGGTCTTTGACCTGCTGGAATAGCATCTACAGGTGCAATTACTTTATCCAAGAATCCGTCTTGCTGTAAAAATATTCCTTTTTGTTCATCACGCGGGAAGTACATGTTTTGAATGATATGCTCAAATTGAGCAATTTCCTCGTTCTTGAAATTTGTTTTGGCTAGTTTCTCTTGTAGGGCTTCTGGATAATTTGATTTGATTTCCTGCAATACAGCCAACGTATATTTTAAGCACCATACAGCGAAATAGTTTGTATACCAGTTGTTGTTTACGTTGTTCTCATATTCATTAGGACCCGTTACGCCAAGCATTACATATTTTTTTCGGTTCTCTGACCAATTCACGCGCTGCGCCCAAAAACGTGAAATGCCGATTAATACTTCCCAACCATAGTCAACTAAATGCTTGCGGTCGTTTGTATAATCTACATAATCCTTAATTGCGTAAGCGATAGCCCCATTTCGGTGAATTTCTTCAAAAGTTATTTCCCATTCATTATGGCATTCCTCACCATTCATCGTAACCATCGGATATAAGGCCGCTCCTTGATTAAAACCAAGTTTTACAGCATTTTCAATAGCGCGATCTAGTTGTTTCCAACGGTAGATTAATAGATTTTTGGATACATTTTGTGGTGCGGTAGCTAAATAGAACGGAATACAATAAGCTTCTGTGTCCCAATAGGTGGATCCACCATATTTTTCGCCTGTAAACCCTTTTGGTCCAATATTTAAGCGATCATCTGCTCCTGTATATGTTTGATTCAACTGGAATATGTTAAATCGAATGCCTTGTTGGGCCGACACATCACCTTTTATAACCACATCATTGATCGCCCATTTCGCTTCCCAAGCTTCAGCTTGTTCTTTTTTCATGGTATCAAATCCTTTGGCGTAAATGCGGTTTAAGTAGTCAATTCCACGTGACTCTAAGGCTGATGCTGGGTGATTTTCGGAACTTAAGTTGACAGCAAATTTCGTGATTCTTAATTTTTCTCCTTGTGCTGTTGGCACTAAATAAGTTAACGAACTATACTTTTCTTTCGTTTCAGTCTTTGCTGCTATTGCTTGCTTTTGTCCATTAACAGCTAATTCAATTTTTTGACCTGTGAAAACTTCGAATCCTGTTTTCTTCGTTTTAGACCAAACGAAAGAGGTGTGATCACTCGCGCCTACTTTTACTTCATCCCAAAACTTTTCATCGTAGTACGAATCCTTATTTTTTATATCACCATCTACGAATGCTTTGACGGAGATTGTGGCTGAAAAATTAAGTGGGATTATTTGATACAAAATAACACCTGATTCATCATCAGCCATGCTATTTAAACGAAGGGATTCAATGGCGAGTGATTTTCCTGAGGCTAATGTAATTTCACATTGGCGCAAAATGAATCCATCTTTCATGTTTAATTCACGGTAGAAGCAATTTATTTTACTTGTATTCAGGTCTACTATTTCTCGGTCAATGGTAATTTCTAGGCCATTCCAATTGGCGGCATTAAGTACTTTGGCGAAATATTCTGGATACCCATTTTTCCACCAGCCTACGCGTGTTTTGTCTGGATAATAGACACCGGCTACGTAATTACCTTGAAGTGTTTTCCCTGTGTATGTTTCTTCAAAAGAACCGCGCTGGCCCATGCGGCCGTTGCCTAGTGAAAAGATTGATTCAGTTATTTCGTTGAACTCAGGATTAAACTTGTCTTCGATGATTTTCCATTCATCGAGTTTTAAATATTGCTTCATGTAAACTCAGGGTTATTAGGTAATCCTTACAAAAATAAACGAATGTCTCTTTTTGTAAATTCTGTGCTAGTGTGTTTCTTGAAATTGCAATAATTCGGATGCTTGAATACCTACAAAATTGGGAATTACTTTGTCGGCCTGACGCAACATCTCCACATCTCCTATTCCAATAGCACGCATATTTCCAGCTTTGGCAGCTTCTACGCCAGCTTGTGCATCTTCGAAAACGATGCATTCGGTGGGTAAGAAACCTAAACCACTTGCTCCTTTTAAGAATACTTCAGGATCTGGTTTACTCTTCGTAACCTTATTTCCGTCTATGATTAAATCAAACCATTCGATTAGGCCTGTTTTGGATAAAATGATTTCAGCATTCTTGCTAGCGGAACCTAATGCGATTTTATAACCTGCTTCTTTGATTTGATGTAAGAAATTCAATACACCAGGTAATATTTCACTTGGATTCATATTAGATATTAAGTCCAAGTAATTTTCATTCTTTTCAATTAACCAAGCTGATTTTTGTTCCTCTGTGGCGAAATAATTTGCCCAAGCTAAAATTCGGTTCAATGACTCAACGCGTGATACGCCTTTCAATTGTTCATTTTGTTCTTCTGTTAACGCATAGCCAAACTTAGTACCTAAGTTTTTCCATGCTTTAAAATGATATATGGCTGTGTCAACTAATACGCCATCTAAATCAAATAGGCATGCCTTATATGTCATTTTGGGTTATATTTTATGAAAATCTGTTTATTTGAATGTTCAAAATTATTACATTTACTTATGCCAAGAAAGCTATTTCTGCTGTGCTAGGCTGTTTATTTTTCGATATGCTCCGATTTACCCGTTTTTTATTTTTGTTTTTGGCCTGCTTTGTCTTATCGCCTAATTTGAATTCCCAATCTACTATGCCTACCGCTACGAATTCCTCCTCTAAATTTATTGTGTATCAAATGATGTTTCACCTGTGGGGGAACACCAATACAAATTTGGTTCGTAATGGGTCGGCCCAGCAAAATGGAGTGACTAAATTTAAGGATGTTTCTACGAAAGCATTAAAGGCCCTAAAAGCAAAAGGTATTACGCATGTGTATGCAACTGGTTTGATTGAACATACCACCATGGAGGATTTGACAGCATTTGGTTCCCCATTAGATCATCCATCGGTTGTGAAAGGTCGGGCGGGCTCCCCTTTCGCAATCAAAGATTACTATGATGTGAATTCGTTTTTAGCCGAGAATCCTGCACAACGTTTGGATGAATTCAAGGGGATGTTGGCCCGCTTCCATGAAACCGGCATTAAACTAGTCATTGATTTTGTGCCGAATCACTTGGCAAGGCAATATCATTCCGATCAAAAGCCTGCGGGCATTGAGGATTTTGGTACGCGTGATAACAATCAAGTTTCATTTGCACCCAATAATAATTTCTATTATTTGCCAGGTACCCAATTTTCAGTACCTGAGGGCGTTCATCCCCCTGTTCCTGTAACGATTCCTTACACGGAAATTCCTGCTAAGGTTTCTGGAAATAATGTATTCAATTCACAGCCTTCCATTAATGATTGGTTCGAAACAGTGAAGTTAAATTATGGGATAGATTACCAGCATGGAAATACAACGTATTTTGACCCTATTCCCGATACATGGCTTAAAATGGTTCAAGTTTTGAATTATTGGGCAGATTTAGGTGTAGATGGATTTAGATGTGATATGGCGGAGATGGTGCCTGTCGAGTTTTGGTCCTATGCGATTCCTAAGATTAAAAATAAACATAATCAAGTGGTTTTCATTGCAGAGATTTATCAACCCAATCTATATAAGGATTATATTTTTAAAGGGGGCTTCGATTATTTATATGACAAAGTAGGTTTATACGATGGCATTCGTCGCTTGATGCAAGAAAAACCAGAGGCAACCACAGCGGATATAACGCGTGTTTGGCAAAATGAATCAGGTGATTTTGCGAAACACATGCTACGGTTTTTGGAAAATCATGATGAACATCGTTTGAATACACCGGCTTTTGCAGCGAATAATTTTTGGTCAACCATTCCTGGAATGGTCGTGACTTCAACCTTGCATGATGGTCCATTAATGATTTACATGGGTCAAGAATTTGGTGAAAAAGCGAATGAGATTGAAGGATATAATGAGGCAGACGATCGTAGTTCTATGTTTGATTTCTGGCGTGTGGAAACGCATCAACGTTGGATGAACGGAGGAAAATTTGATGGGGGCTTATTGAGTGCAGCGGAGAAGGAGATTGATCAATTTTACCAACAGTTATTTAAGCTCGTACATACTTCGGATGCAATCCAACAGGGCGCTTTTTTTGATTTACAGTATGCGCAGGATACTACGTATGATGCCAAACATCTGTATTCATTTTTACGCTATACTTCCAAGGTAAAGCTATTGATCGTGACAAATTTCGATGCGAAGCAAGGTCACGAGTTTACGATTCAGTTGCCCCAATTAGCGCTTGATATGATGCAGGTAAAATCATTCAAATTTGTCAAAAACACCTATTTTACACCACCGAGTACCTCGGAAGCGCCTCGATTAACAGGAAACAAGATTTATATTCCGGCGAATAGTGCGTTGATATTTAATTTATAAACCATGAAGAAATTAACAAAACCACACTTATCCTTAGGTCAGATTTTTAATATGAGTGTTGGCTTTTTAGGCATTCAATTTGGCTTTGCTTTACAAAATGGAAACGCCTCTCGGATCTTACAAAGTTTTGGCGCGGATGTCGAACAATTATCATGGTTTTGGTTGGCCGCTCCGCTAACAGGTATGTTGATTCAACCAATCATTGGTTTTTACTCGGATCGTACATGGAATGGCTTGGGACGTCGTAAACCTTTCTTTCTTACGGGTGCCATTTTGGCGGCTTCTGCCCTATTATTTTTCCCTCATGCGGGTGCATTAGCGGGATATCTGCCTCCTATGATTGTTGGTGCAGGTATTTTAATGATGATGGATGCTTCATTCAATGTGGCCATGGAACCATTTCGAGCCTTAGTCGCGGATAATTTACCGGAGGAACAAAATACACTTGGTTTCTCGATTCAGACATTTTTAATTGGAATTGGTGCTGTAGTGGGTTCATGGTTACCGTATATTTTAGGCGAATGGATGGGTGTTGCGAAATTGGCAGAGCCAGGTCAAATTCCAGATAATGTACGTTTCTCATTTTATGTAGGTGCTTTTGTCTTCATAGCTGCTATAATTTGGACGATTGTAGGTACGAAGGAATATTCTCCTGAGGAGCGTGAGGCTATGGGTTTTGAGTCAGATGGAAAAGAGGATACGCTCGTTTCTGTATTTCGGTATATCAAGGAAATGCCCACTACGATGCGTCAGTTGGGTGTAGTTCAGTTTTTCTCTTGGTTTGGTTTGTTTTCGATGTGGGTTTTTTCAACACCCGCCATTGCACATCACGTGTATGGATTGGATTTAAATGATCATCAGTCGGCTGGATATCAGGATGCGGCCAACTGGGTAGGCATCATTTTCGGGGTTTACAGTGGGGTGTCGGCTATTTATGCTGCCTTTTTGCCTCGTATTGCCACTTTCTTAGGGAATAAAGCTACTCATGCTTTTTCGTTAACGGCTGGAGGTATTGGTTTGATCTCAATCTATTTTATTCAAGATCCTCAAATGCTCATTTTAAGCATGATGGGCGTTGGTATGGCCTGGGCAAGTATCTTAGCCATGCCATATGCTTTGTTGGCCGGCTCTATCCCCATGTCAAAAATGGGCGTTTACATGGGGATTTTCAATTTCTTTATCACGGTTCCTCAGATTGTCAATGGCATCATCGGTGGTTCTATTGTGAAGTATTTTTATAATGGAAATGCGATCTATGCGATTGTTATGGCAGGTGTATTTTTTATTGCGGGAGCAATTAGTGTATTATGGATTCGCGAAAAATAGTCCTCTTTTTCCTTTGTAGTTTTTATTCAGCTTTGGGTCAAGTCACTCCTGCTTTACGTTTGGCTATTCAAGAAACCCGAAGTAATCATGATTTGACTCGAATAGGTTTACAGTTTTTAGGTAAACCTTATCGAGCTAATGCTTTGTCTATTTCCAATCCTGAAGAACTCGTTGCTGATTTAACATCCTTTGATTGTGTGACATTTATTGAAAATTCGTTAGCCTTAACACATGCTGCAGGCGATGAGTCTACATATCGGAAATCTTTGGTTCATTTTCGCTACGCAGGTGATTCTGTCCAATACGAAAAACGATACCATTACTTTTCGGATGCCATGCGGCAGTTAGGTTACCCTTTGGTAGGTACGCGTGATATGCTTCAGAAATTGCCTAAATCATTTTCATTTTTAAGTAATTACTTAGCTTCTAAGCAGCTAGGACAAATCAATCTTGCTTTGCTTCGTTCAAGAGAAAGCGAATTAGCTCAAAAGGAGTTTTATTATACGCCTAATGCCTTAATTGATCGTTTATTGCCCTTATTGAAATCTGGAGATTTGGTGGGTTTAGTTTCTAAAAATCCTACGATTGATTTTTTGCATACCGGCATGATCTATCGAAAAGACGGAAAAGTACATTTACTCCATGCGTCACAGGAATTTAAACGTGTGATTGTCAGTAAGCAAACCTTAGGTGAATACTTGAAAACGCACCGACAATTTATTGGTGTTTCGGCATTTAGACCTATTTTTAAGTAATGAAAAAATACAACTTTGATCAGGTCATTGATCGTAGCAATACAAGTAGTTTTAAATGGGATAATGTAAGCTACCCTGCTTCGGGGATGTTACCTATGCCAGTAGCTGATATGGATTTTCCTGTCGCGGATGAAATTTTAACTACGTTAAATCGAATAACTGATCATGCCGTTTTGGGTTATGCAATCGTTCCTGAAACACTTAAAGTGGCGATGCAGTCTAAAATTAGCCAAGATTATGGTTGGGATACCTCGTTAGATTGGCAAGTTTGGATTCCAGGAATTGTTCCTGGTATTGCTGCTGCTTGTGCTGCGTTTACGACTCCTCAAGATGGAATTTTAACTGCCGTCCCTGTGTATCATCCATTTCATTTAGTTGCTAGTTGGGTCGATCGACCCTTAATCACATTTCCTATGATTCAAGAGGGAAATCGATGGACGTATGATTTCGAAGCGTTTGAATTAGCACTTAAAAAAGGGCCCAAGGTATTTCTGTTTTGTAACCCACATAATCCAGGTGGTACTGTGTTTAATTCGCATGAAATTGAGCGGATTCGTACGTTGTGTGCCCAATACGATTGCCTGATTGTCTCTGATGAAATTCATGCTGATTTGCAGATTAGTTCACAAACTAAACATCTGTGTATCGCTAGTGATATTAATTTCTTTGCAACTTCTAAGGCCTATAATACAGCTGGTTTAGGTGGTGCTGTGGCTATTATTCCTGATAAAAATGTACGTGATGCGTTTTCTAAAAAGACGTTTGGTTTTTTCCCTATGCTTACACGGCATAGTATCGAGGTGATGGAGACCTCATTAACGATGTCATCGGATTGGTTGGAATCACTGCTACCCTATTTGCGGACTAATCATGACTTACTTTTAGAATCAATCAATAGTCTTCCTGGTTTGACCATGTTGCCATTAGAAGCCACTTATTTGGCTTGGATCGGCTTCGATGCAAATCTACATGGTGATTTACAAAAGCGTTTATTTGATGCTGGATTGCATGTCTTACGTGGCGAGCAATTTAAAGGAGGAGATTTTATTCGTTTAAACTTTGCTTGTCCGCGTGTGCAGTTAAAAAAAGCCATTTCAATTATTCAACAAGTTGTACATGCGCATGCTTAAAAGCCTACTCTTTCTGGGACTTTTAGCTGCTTTAGGGTTTCTCTTTTGGTATATCGCCGCGCATGATCAGCAGTCAAGTGTTGAGGTAAGTCTCGAAGATAATTTAATGGCTATTGGCTTTGCTGATTCTTTAAGTCAGCAATCCCAGCCAGAATCAAGCGCAACATTCTCCGTGGAGCCTACTTTCATTAATGCGTTTATTGAAGATTTTGAAGCCAAGGTAGATTCGAATGTCTTTCAAGTCTATAAAAGTAGCCAACTGATATTTTCGAAAAAGTTGGCATGGCCAGTGAAGCAAATTTTAGCTTCTGATTTAAATGGTAATCAGTTGCCTGAATTTTGGATTTATGGTCAAAATACAAGTAAACGAACTCAAATTTTGGCTTTTGAATATGGTTCAGGACGTGTACGTGAGATTACTTTCCCAATTTTAAAGGGCCGACAAGCCTTTGGGTATATTGGTGGAGATTCTTTATATTTTGAAAAGAATAGTTTAGTACGATTAGTAAAATATGCAAATGATCCCTATGCTGATTTTGGTAACGGATATCGAGCATGTTTTTATACTTTTGGCAAAGACCAAAGTTTTATTTTGAAAAAGACCTTAGACCTAGAAAACATAACTTATGAGTAATTCAAAATTGCGTTCCCAACAGTGGTTTGGAAAAACAGGAAAAGATGGCTTTATCTACCGTGCGTGGATGAAAAACCAAGGTATACCCGATGATTATTTTCAAGGTAAGCCTGTAATTGGTATTTGTAATACGTGGTCTGAATTGACGCCATGTAACGCGCATTTTAGAGAATTAGCAGAATTTGTTAAAAAAGGTGTTATTGAGGCAGGTGGATTTCCTGTTGAGTTTCCCGTCATGTCTTTGGGTGAAACGTTAATTAAACCTACTGCCATGCTATTCCGTAATTTGGCAAGTATGGATGTTGAAGAGTCTATTCGCGCAAACCCAGTTGATGGTGTTGTCCTGATGTGTGGTTGTGATAAAACGACTCCTTCCCTCGTGATGGGTGCATCAAGTGTGGATTTACCTACATTAGTGATCTCAGGTGGACCGATGATGAAAGGTAAATTTAAGGGAAAGGATATTGGCACATCAGATGTATGGCGCTTTGCTGAGGCCTATAAACTAGGCGAATTATCTCAAAAAGAATTTATTGAGGCGGAAGCTTGTATGGCTCGTACGCCTGGACATTGTGCGGTGATGGGTACAGCTTCTACCATGGCTACGATGGTGGAAGCTTTAGGTTTGAGTTTACCTCAAAATGCGGCTATTCCGGCAGCTGATGTGCGTCGCAAGGTATTGGCGCAGCATTCTGGTCGGCGAATTGTGGAAATGGTGAATGAGGATTTAAAGATGTCAAAGGTATTAACCCGACAAGCTTTTGAAAATGCGATTCGTGTAAATGCCGCTACAGGTGGTTCTACTAATTTTGTGATTCATTTATTGGCCATCGCAGGTCGTATTGGTGTGGATTTACACTTGGATGATTTTGATAATTTCTCTTTAAATATTCCATTGTTAGCTAATATTCAACCTTCAGGAGAATTTTTCATGGAAGATTTGTACTATGCGGGTGGGTTACCAGCATTGATGAATCAAATGAGGGAACATTTGCATACGTCGAGCATCACAGTTAATGGAAAGACGGTTGGCGAAAATATTGCAGATACGCCTATTTACGATCCCACGATTATTTCGTCTTTCGCAGAGCCATTCAAACCAGATTCAGGAATTGCTGTAGTACGAGGAAATTTAGCGCCTCAAGGTGCGGTTTTAAAACCATCAGCTGCTTCCCCTGAATTATTTAAGCATCGCGGTAAGGCAGTTGTTTTTGAAAATATCGAGGATTATCACGCACGAATTGATACTCCTGAATTAGATATTGATGAATCTTCAGTGATGGTATTGAAAAATGTCGGCTTGAAAGGATACCCAGGGATGGCTGAAGTGGGCAATATGGGAATTCCGAAAAAATTACTGATAAAAGGAGTTAAAGATATGGTTCGTATTTCAGATGGACGTATGAGTGGTACAGGATTTGGAACGGTTATTTTACACGTTTCACCTGAATCAGCTGCTGGAGGACCTTTGAATTGGGTTCAGAATGGAGATTATATTTCATTAGATGTAGAAAGTCGGTCTATAAATTGGGAAGTTTCGGATGAGGAATTAGCTGCACGCAAATTAGCTCAGCCATTAGTACCTCCAACCCATCCGCGTGGATATGTGAGTTTATTTATTGATCATATTGAACAACCTGATAAAGGTGCGGATTTTGATTTCTTAAAAGGAGGATCAGGTTCCACAGTAACGCGCGATTCACATTAATGAAAATATACGTAATCACAGGAGCTGGCCAAGGAATTGGATTTGAGTTAGTAAAACAACTTTTATCCAATGGCCATTTTGTCGTTTGGAATGAAATAGATTACGACGTAAAGGTTGCTGCGGTCCAACAATTGAATGATTTAGGATTGCATGCGCATGTTTGTATTCAGGAGGATGCAAGTTCAACTGCGTTTTTACATGAGTTAAATCAAGTATTAGAAGCATCAACGCATGAATTAGCTGGCGTTGTTTGTAATGCAGGAATTACAACTTTTGGTGACTTTTGGTCATACCAGCGCGCTTCCATGGAGCAAATCTTGCAAGTGAATTTAGTGGGTACTTTTTTCCTCATTCAATCCTTAGCGCAACGTTTTCGTGAAAAGCAGATTGCTGGTTCCATTGTGGTCATGTCATCTGTTACGGGCCATCAAGCGCACCCTGATTTAGCTGCCTACGGTATGACAAAAGCCGCCTTAAATCAGTTGGTGAAGAATCTAGTGATTGATTTATCTCCTTTCCAAATTCGGATTAATTCGGTTTCACCGGGAGCAACAATTACCGAACGTACCTTGAAGAATGCAGAATATCAATCTGATTGGGCGGAAATTACCCCTTTGGGAAAGGCAGCTGATGTTTCTGACATTGCGGCTGCCACCTTATTTTTCTTATCGGATCAAGCCAAACACATTACAGGTCAAACTTTAATCGTGGATGGCGGCTGGACTACCATCAGTCCTCCTCCGAAACATTAGGCCCACGCTTTTTCTAAAAATTTCAACCAGTTTTGGTGACAGATGTTTTTAATGTCATCTTCCGAAAAACCTCGTTTAGATAATAATTCAAGTATTTTTTGCAAGTCGGCAATCGTCTCCAAATCATGTGGACATTGTTCCTTGCCAAATCCACCGTCTAAATCCGTTCCCATACCTACATGATTTGTGTTTCCAGCCAATTCACAAATATGGATCAAATGGTCAATCATGGTATTTAATGTTACTCCCATGGATTTTGGGTTTGATTTTCCGCGTTCCCAATTTGGTACCATCATCCAAGCGTCCAATGGCATTCCGATGACCGCTCCCCGACGAATCAATTCCTTGAACTGAGCATCTGATAATTGGCGGTTATGATTTACGAGGGCCCGACAATTATGATGACTTGCCCAAACATGTCCGTCAAAGTGTTCCATCGCTTCATCAAAACTATCATCACATAAGTGGGTAGCATCTAAAATAATGTTCAATTCATGCATTTTTTGCAGTAATTCACGCCCTTTTGGACCGATACCCCCTGTGGCATTTGTTCCTTGCGCATATCTTCCAGGTCCATAATGTGCGGGTCCTAAAGCCCGTAACCCTGCTTCATGAGCGATTTCCAAATAGTCTAAAGACACGATTGAATCAGCCCCTTCTAAACTTAGGATATATCCTATGGTATGTTGATCCGTAGGCCACTTTGCTAAATGTGTGTACAATTCAGGTAGATTCCGTATCGGACGCAGATCATCACTTCTTTCTAATGCTTTGTAATACGCTAATTGGCCTTGTGTTTGTGCCCAAGCTTGTTCGGGTGAGTTCCAACCAGGTAGAGTTGAGTTTCGGTCAACATACCGAGCAATTTGTGTTGCAACAACTAATCCGATATTACCTTTACGTAATTCGCCTAGAGAAACTGTCGCTAGTCCACGGTCAGGTTTGTCGGTTAAATGTTTTTCGCGGTCATTAATCTCTTCAATGGAAGATCGTAAATCTCGATTCCATTCTAAAGCATTCATGCTTAAATCTAGATGTGCGTCGATTATAAACATCTTAAATAGTTATTTTACGGTCTCGTGCTAATACCTTCCAAGTTGATCCGTCGGTTACTTGCAATGATTGGTGTAAAGCTACTGTTGGGCAAATATGATATGGATACATGCGAATCAAATCTCCGATAGCATAGGGAGAATTATCGCCAACTTCTACGATGCCGTGCTCCTCACTTTGACTGATTAATTTCCATTCGGGATGATTGATGAATGTAAGCCGATTTTCAATCGTATTTTCTGGGGCTACTGATTTATGACCCACATCGATGCAAATGGTGTGATTGGTTGGCTTCGAAATTATACGCCCGATAATTTGTACAGCTAATTGAACGCTTTCTTGGGGATATAATTTGGCATAACCGGTATCGAAGAATACAAATGTACCCGGACTACAAACAAATTTCGGATTCTGATGATGTACCAAAAAACTTGGAGTTCCACCTATGACCAATTCTAAATTAGAATCCAAATGGTTTACTAAATCAAAAAAGTACTCAAAATCCCTCTCCACATGTTTTTGACGGTCTTCGATATTCGCGTCACGAATGTGACCGTCGTATGCGTGAAGTCCCACTAACTTTAGTGAAGACATACTTTGAATATGATGAATGAGTGGTAATGCCGCTTCGGGACGAATGCCTGTTCGATTCATACCCATATTTAAATCGATGAAGACTTTTTGATTTTCACAGACCTTTGCCAACTGCGATGCAGCTACTCGGTCGTCTAAAAGGCATGAAAATGAGGTTTTAGTGTACTTTTTTTGAAGTTCAATGAATCGGGTAAGCGTTGTTCCTGTAGGTTGCATGGACAACAACACATCTGGTGCTTCATCTAAGGCTAATAATTCAGCTTCAGCGATGGTTGCAGCTTTGAATTTGTAAATACCAGCTGCCAAAAGCATTTGGTTTACTTCCCGCGTTTTATGTGTTTTTATATGCGGTCTTAGTCGATGTGGATTATTATCCACTTTATTCAAAATCCAAGCTATATTGGCCTGCACGATTTTGGGATCTACGAGTAATCCTGGGCTGACTAAATCACGTTCTTGAATCATAAAGCACGATCTAAGTGAACATATCCACCGTCCACATGAATTAATTGCCCTGTGGTGTGACTTGATTTAGGTGATAATAAGAAAGCAACCATAGCTCCCAATTCATCAGCTGTAGTCATTCGTTGGCCTAACGGAATCTTCGATTCAATTTCAGCTAATTTTTCTTTCGGGTTTGGCAATGTTTGAATCCATTTTTCGTAAAGTGGTGTGTAGCATTCAGCAACGACTACCGCGTTAACTCGAATGTTAAATGGCAATAATTCTACGGCCCATTCGCGTGTCAATGCATTTCGCCCACCATTTGCAGCAGCGTAAGCGGATGTTCCTCCCTGCCCTGTTTCGGCTGTTTTCGAACTAATATTTACGATTGCCCCTTTAGATGTTTTTAGATAGGGTAAACATGCTTGTGCTAGTAAGTAATAATGAACAAGATTTGCGTGTAAAGATTGCATAAATCGATCATATGACCCTTTTTCGAGTCCCACCCCATCATTTATACCCGCATTGTTCACTAGTCCATCGATTCGACCAAACATAGTGACAATCTCTTTGACCACACGTGTACATTCTTCAGGTTGTGTAAGTTCAGCAACAAATGAAAAAGCTTGCCCTCCTGTGGCTTGGATGATGTTGATGCATGCTTGATTATCTGTTTCGCTTCGACCAACAATGACCACCATGGCGGATTCCAAGCCTAATGCTTGACTGATTCCCGCGCCTATTCCCTTCGCGCCACCAGTTACAATGATTACTTTTTCTTTGAGTCCTAGGTTCATATTAGTCTAATGCGTAAAAGTTGATGCAATTTAATTGATTCATTTTTTCTTGGTCCGTTTTGCTAAGTGATCGAATATTCGAAGCGTAAACTTCTATCCACGTATCCAATTCGGCGGCTACTTTAACCACAGGATAATCTGTTCCAAACATCAATCTATTTGGTCCAAATACGTTTAATGCCGTATCTATTACTTCCTTAATTTCATCCTTAGTCCATGTATGCCAATTAGCCTCTGTAACCAAACCGGATATTTTGGCTGACACATGATCTAATGATTTAAAGGCTTGTAATTCTTTTTTCCAAACGCTTAAATCACCCGATTTAAGCGGCGGTTTTGCCAAATGGTCTAATACGATTTTCTGTTCAAGACTTTGACAAAAATCAATGCCTGACTGCAACTGATGTGGTAAAATCAGTAAATCATAGGTATAATCGAAGGCATCGAGTGCACGAATACCTTTTAAAAATGCGGGTCTCTTTAGAAAATCAGTGTCCTTTTCTCCTTGAACGATGTGACGAAAACCCTTAATTGTTTCAAATTGTGAGAAATAAGCAAGTCGGTCTTCAATATTGGATTGTTGCAAATCTACCCAGCCTACTACCCCGCGAATAAAATCGGATTGTTCTGCTAATGCTAGGAGAAATAACGTTTCTTCTTCGGAGGATGCGGCTTGGACTGCGACACAACTTTGAATTCCTTTGGATCGAAATGTATCTTCGTCAGGATAGAAATCAGCACGAATTACAGACATTTCTGGTGTTATCCAGGCGTCTCGTTCTTCATCATAGTTCCAGAAATGCTGATGGGAATCAATCATTATGAATAAGCTACGGCTGTCTGTTTTTGTTCTCCTAGACCATCCATTCCTAGTGTTACTACGTCACCAGGTTGTAAATAAATGGGTGGTTTGAAACCTAATCCTACCCCATGTGGTGTCCCCGTTGAAATCACATCACCTGGTAACAGAGTCATGAATTGGGAAATATAAGAAACAACTTGTGGAACGTTGAATATCAATTGATCTGTGTTTGATGTTTGAAAACGCTTCCCATTTACATCGAGCCACATGGATAAATTATGCACATCTTTTATTTCATCTTTCGTAACCAAAATAGGTCCTAGTGGTGCAAACGTGTCACATCCTTTTCCTTTGGACCAATTTCCTCCACGTTCTAATTGGTATTCACGTTCTGAATAATCATTATGTAAACAATAACCAGCTACATAATCATAAGCTTCTATTTCTGAGACATACTGGGCTTTTTTGCCAATTACGATGGCTAGTTCTACTTCCCAATCTGTTTTGGTAGAACCCTTTGGAATGACAACATGATCGAATGGTCCACTAAGAGCTGTTGTTGACTTAAAGAAAAGTATCGGCTCCGTTGGGATTTCAGCACCAGTTTCACGCGCATGATCTGCATAGTTCAATCCCACACAAATGATTTTGGATGGACGAGAGACACATGAACCAATACGCTTTGGTGATTTGATTTCAGGTAAATCTGTTGAAGCAACAATTTGTGCTAGTTTGGTTAAACCATCTGCTGCAAAAAATGCTTCATTATAATCTTGAACATGTGCTGAAACGTCTAAATAACGGCCATCGACAAGAATCGATGGTTTTTCTTGTTCAAATTCTCCTATTCTTACTAATTGCATCGACTATAATTTTTTAATTGTTTCCCACATGGTCTCAGCTAAAAACTGGTTACCTACTTCATTTAGGTGTACGCGATCTGTTGTTAATATGCCTGAAGCCTTATTTTCAATGTTGTTTTTCTCCTCGTAGCTTAAAAATGCCTTACGTAAATCGATCAATTTACATTGATTATCTGTGGCAATTTTGCGAATAATATTTGAATACGCATTTAGGTCACCATCATTCTCATTACTCGCATCAAACTTTTCTCCAATCACTGTTGGTGTGCAGATAACTACTTGAATATTATACTTTTGAAGCCTTTTAATTAAAGCACTATAGAACTTTTCGAATTTGTCTGGATCAGTTCCTGTACGTGATGTTGTCTTATGCCAAACATCATTAATTCCGACATATATAATTACAATAGTAGGCTTTTTAGCAATCACATCTTCTTCGTGACGAAGGTATAAATCATAGATTTTATTGCCTCCAATACCTGCACCGATTAGTTCATATTTACTAGCTAGACCTTGAGCACCTAGCATTTCTGCCATTTTGGTAATGTAGCCAGTTTTGCCTACTCCTGCTTGAGTGATCGAATCACCAAAAAAGACAATACGAGTAGGCGTTTCAAGCGTTGTGTATGAGCTTAGGCTCATGCTGATCAAGCAAATGATGCTTAAAATTTTCGTTTTCATAGGTTTTAATTGTTTAGATAAATGAATCCACCGTCAATTGGATAATCACATCCTGTGATGAATGCGGCTTCATCGGAGCATAAATATAAGGCTAAATTGGCAATTTCATCAGGTTTAGCCATGCGACCTAATGGTTGTGTTTTCGATAATTTTTCAAACATTTCTGCCTGATTATCTGGATAGTTTTTGGCAATGAATCCATCTACAAATGGCGTATGGACACGTCCAGGAGATATGCAATTGCATCGAATACCTTGATTGATGTAATCTTTCGCTACAGATTGGGTCATGGATTTTATCGCTCCTTTGGTCATGGAGTAACCAAAACGATCTGGTATTCCTACGGACGCAGCTACAGAAGCCATATTTAAAATAACACCTGATTTTTGTTTAACCATATTTGGGATAAACACATACATGCAATGATAAGCGCCTTTTACATTAACGTCAAAAATGCGCTGGAAGTCGGCAGGACTTGTTTTCTCCAAATTTCCAATTTGTGGTATACCCGCATTATTTACTAATATGTCAATTGTAGGTAACCGCATGGCTATTTGTTCTACCATTTCAAGGTCAGTAATATCTGCTTGGTGGAAAAAGATTTTATCAGATAAAGGATCTGCTGATTTATGTAAATCGATTACGTGCACCTCTGCCCCTTGGGCGTGAAATGTTAGCGCAATCGATTTCCCGATACCGGAACATCCACCTGTCACCACTACTTTTTTGCCTTTTAATGAAAATAGCATAGTTTGTATTTTAAGTCGCTAGTCGCTAGTCACTAGCAAATTTTTTATTCTCACCTCTTACTTCTCACCTCTTACATCTTTTTGGGCTAATCGCCTCATTGCATGCGTCTCAAACTTTGGCAATCCTGAAAGGTTTGCCAAAGAGGCTAACGTCTAAAGTGATACCCCTCTCCTCCAGAACATAAAATCATCTTGCCCCAAATCCATCGCTTTTGTCGTGATTTCACCTGAAGCCAGTTTAATAACATATTCTAATACTTCCTCGCCCATTTCTTCAACCGTTTTTTCGCCACGAATAATTGGTCCGCAATCGATATCAATGATTTCTGGAAGCTTTTCTGCTAGGCGTGTATTTGTTGATAACTTAACCATAGGACAAATTGGGTTTCCAGTGGGTGTTCCCAATCCCGTCGTAAAAAGTTGAATTGTTGCGCCTGCACCCGCCATTCCTGTAGTTGCCAAAACGTCATTTCCAGGCGTACAAACAAGATTTAATCCTTTTTTCATAGCATATTGACCATATCCGATCGAATCTACTATAGGAGATGATCCAGCTTTTTTTGCAGCCCCAGCTGATTTGATGGCATCTGTTATCAAGCCATCTTTAATATTTCCAGGTGAAGGGTTCATGTCGAAGCCTGCTCCAACTGCTGCTGCACGTTTGGCATATTCCCGCATCATTTTTCCAAAATTATCTGCTACTTCTGCCGTTACAGAACGATTTTGTAATTCTTGTTCCACACCACACAACTCAGGAAATTCGGCAATCATAACCGTTCCCCCTAGACCCACAAGCAAGTCGGCCGTATGTCCAATCGCCGGATTAGCTGAAATTCCTGAAAAACCATCAGATCCACCACATTTCACACCTAATCGTAATGCTGATAGTGGAGCAGGTTTTCGTTCAATTTTATTTATTTCAATTAAACCTTTAAAGGTTTTGAACACAACATCATTCAACAGATTTTCTACACCACTCCCCTCATCTTGTTGTTGCTCGAAGAAGTGAATTGGTTTATCAAAATTTAAATCTTTTTCTTTCAATTTTTCCTTGAAGACCTCTATTTGAGAATGCTGACAACCTAAACTTAATATACTGATGCCTCCTACATTTGGATTTACGCAGTATCCAGCTAATAATTTGCAGAGACTCTCCGACTCATCTTTATTTTCACCGCACCCATTTTCATGCGTTAAAAATTTTATTCCATCTACATTCGGAAACAATGGACTTTTAGCGATTATTGCTTCATTTGAACTTGAACCAAGTGATAATGTCTTTCCAGATTCGAATTGTTGGCGAAGATGAACTACTTGATTCGTCACAGAGTCATTTTTCTGAAAACCTAAGCCCTGGATAAATGCATTCTTCAGTAATTCAATGTTTCTATTTTCGCAGAATACGAGTGGAATCACCAACCAATAGTTTTGTGTGCCAATTTGGCCATCCGCACGATGGTAACCATTAAAAGTCCGGTTTTTGAATTTAGTTAAATCAGGACTAGTCCACGCATAGTCTTTTTGTTTACCAATGAAATCTTGTGATGCATGATGAAGATTGAATGTGTGAATTAGGCCACCTTTGGCGATATCTTGAATGGCATGTCCTACTAATACTCCATACATATAGGCATTTCCATCTTTATGTATGGCCTCAGTTGTAAACTTGTGTTTGGCCGCAATATCATCCTGAAGGACAATTTCATTCCCTCCATGGTTAATAATCGTCCCTGCTTTTAGGTCCTGCAATGCGACAAGTAAATTGTCTGATGGATTGATTTGTAAATAAGTATGTGACATAGAATTAATTTAAGCTAAATATACGTTTGGTTAAAACCCATTTTTCATTGGGTTGTGATCCCGGAATTCGTTGTTGATATTGATTCATTAGGTTTTCCCATGCTTGAACTACTTCATTTTCTTGATCAGCTTTCGATTTTGCTTCAAATGAAAATAAATCATCAGTAATCATTTCCATGACTAATCGATTTGCATAGCGATAAATTTCCATCGATGTAATTCCAGACTCCCGAATTAGTTGTTCGATTTCCTTAGGAATGGACTTATGGTACGCCTCATATTGTTTAATTGACGCTTCCTCATTGACCAAATCTAAGATTAACAAATATTTATTCATGTGTTGAAATTCGAGATCCTCGGTAAGCATAAAAAACAATATAGCTGAAACAAAATAAAGGAATCGCCAGCGCCATATTTGTATTGATTTTAAACAATGATGCAGCTACAGGAGGAATTATTGAGCCACCTACGATTGACATGATTATTAATGAGGATGCTAATTTAGAACCTTCCCCTAAATTTTTGCAAGACAGAGCAAAGATTGTTGGGAACATGATGGATTGGAAAAAATATACCAACATTAAAGAAACAACGGCAATAATTCCACCGCCTAACATCGCTATGATTAACGAAGCTACTGCCCCAATGGCATAAATACCAAGAATATGGCTTGATTTAAATTTCCCCATTAAAAATGTACCTAAAAACCTGCCTAGTAAGAATAAAACAAATGCGAAAGAAGCGTGAAAACTAGCTGTTTGGGTCGCCGACATATCTGAAGTGATTTGGTAAATTTGCTCTACAATCCATAAGTTAGTTTCTGGAGCATAATCCAATTTTAAATCAACAAAATTTCCCCATAACGTTACTTGAGCTCCCAAATTTAAAAATTGAGCAACAATTCCTAAAACGAGGTGCTTGTGCTTCAATAATTCGCGAATTGTCACATTCGATTCTACTTTTTCTGTGGATTTTAATTCAGGCATTTTTGTAAGTGCAAATAACACAGCAACGACCGCCACAATGCAACCAATTAATAAATAAGGGGTCTGAACGGATGCGGCGTGGGAAGCCCTTATCGCTTCTGATTCAATGATGGGCATAGCCGCCAGTGCCTCCTGGCTATATTCTTTATCAGAAAATATAAAAAATCCGCCAATTACCGGTCCTAGAATAATGCTCATACCATTAAATGATTGAGCAAAATTCAATCGATAATCACCTTTGGCTGGATCACCTAAAACAGTCACATATAAATTTGCGGCAGTTTCTAAAAAAGCAATACCACTTGCAATCATGAATAATGCAATCAAAAAGAAAGAATAAGAGCGAACATCTGCTGCAGGATAAAACAAAAAGGCCCCGGCTGCATAAAGGATTAATCCAAGTAAAATTCCAGCCTTATACCCGTATCTGCGCATAACGACGCCAGCGGGCAATGCCATAACGAAATATCCTGCATAAAACGCTGTTTCTACAATATTGGCTTGCCACCTTTGTAAGTCTAATGCCGTTTGAAATTGTTTTACTAGTGTTCCATTCAAACTATTAGCTAATCCCCACAAAAAAAATAAACTAGTTACTAGAATTAATGGAAGCGTATAATTGGCTTTTTCTGATGAATTTATCTGAATTGATTCGTTTTCGGTTTGAGGTAATGCCATTATAATTTGTTTTAAGTGAAAGTCAAAAGTTCTTTCAATTTACCTTCTTTTTTCTTTAATTTTAATTTTTTCAGTTAACTAAATAATATGAGATTTCTACTTAGCTTTTTATTTATCATTCTTGTTTTTTGTTCGCTGGGCCAATTAAAAAGTCCAGATGAATTTTTAGGGTATCCCCTGGGCACACGATTTACCTATCATTATCAATTAGTTAATTACTGCAAGTACGTAGCAGAACAGAAGCCCTCTGTAGCTGAATGGATTTCATACGGTCAAACAAATGAACATCGCGAATTAGGGATGTTGATTTTGACTAAACCAGAATTGAAAGGGAAGTGGAGTGCGATTAAGGAGCAGCATCAACAGGTTATTCAGGGTCAAAAATCGCCATCTAATGATTTGCCGATCATAATCAATTTATCTTTTAATGTGCATGGAAATGAAGCTGCAGGATCAGAAGCAGCTCTAGGAGCTATTTACGATTTGGTAAAAGATGGTGGATTACTGACCAATTCCACAAAAGATTTTGTAGTCCTAATGGACCCATGTATTAATCCTGATGGACGCGATGCGTATGTTACGCAATACAATCGTCGAAATTTTACCTCAGGAGGAAATGCAGATCCTAATGATCAAGAACACTTCGAGGGAAGTTTTTCTGGTCGTCATAATCATTTTTCCTTTGATTTAAATCGTGATTGGGTATGGCAAACTCAAATTGAAACGCAACAACGCATGGCTTTTTTTCAGTCATGGTTGCCTATGGTTCATGCGGATTTTCATGAGCAGGGTTACCAGAATTCATACTATTTCCCTCCTGCTGCAAAACCTTATTTGAACTTTATTTCGTCAAGAACAAAGGAATTGCAACAGAGTGTTGGCAAATCATTTGCCACACTATTTGACCAACAAAAATGGCCATTTTTCACGTCTGAGGTGTATGATTTGTTTTATCCTGGTTATGGTGATACCTATCCTATGTTAAATGGAGCTTTAGGAATGACACTCGAGCAAGGTGGAATTAGAGGTGGATTACAAGCTAAAAAATCAAATTCTGATACAATAAGATTTGTTGACCGCGTGAATCATCATCGCCAACTAGCCGTGAACTTAGTGGGTTGGTCTTTAACAAACAGCGAATCTGTTAAATCCTCTTTTTATCAGAATCATGCTTCTGCTCGTACTAATCCGACCAACTTGTATAAAAGCTATTTAATTCCCAAAGATGAGATCGCTAAATCTTCTGACCTTATTCGCTTATTGAATCGTAATCGCATTCGCGTAGGCCAAGTAGATAAGGACTTCCAGTCTAATGCATTCTCATATCAGGAACAAAAAATTGTACCCATTAAGGCATCTGCTGGCGATTTATTGATATCCGCTTACCAATCGGCAGCACCCCTGATTCAAGCTTTATTGGATCCAACTCCTTTTTTGGAGGATTCATTAACCTATGATATTTCTGCTTGGAATTTATTTCAAATTCATGGGATACGCGCTTATGGGTTAAAAGATAAAGCTTCTTCGGTAACCTACAGTGAATCAATTTTTGTAGAAAATCAGGTACATGAAAATCACGTAGCTTACGTGTTTAAGCCTTCAAAAGAAAGTTCATCCTTTGTAAACTCGTTAGTAAAATCTGGATATTTAGTTGTTTTTAATGATAAGAAAGTAGGTTTTGAAGGTCAGTCTTTCGAACCTGGACACCTTTGGGTTTTAAAGAAACGCGGTAGTTGGGAACGCTTGAATCAGTTAGCCAATATGGCTCAAGTGAAATTATTAGGAATTAATACGTATCGGTCCCAAGAAGGGGCAGACTTAGGTTCAGAACATTTTGTGCACGTTAAAAATAGTCACATAGCTGTGGTGGTGGATGGTTCTTTAGATGTGGGCCAACAAGGAGAATTGGCTTATTATTTAACGAAGCAAATGCAATTGAATCCAAGTTTTATTCCTATGAATCAGGTATTCAAAGCAAATTTGTCGGCTTACTCGCATCTTATTTTCCCTAATTCAAATTCGGTTGAACTGTCAAAATCGCAACAAATTTTATTGGACGATTATGTTCGTAAAGGAGGACAAGTAATTCTTTTTGAGAACTCTGGAAGTCTTGTAGCTAAAAATTTAGTGTTAAAAGAGAAAGACTTAACTGATTCTACAGAAGTGCAGGTAGCGTATGAGGATTCTGAACGTAATAATATTACGAAGACTTTACGTGGTAATTTGCTAGAAGTTCTTGTTGAAAAATCTCATCCATTGGGATTTCGTATTAATCAGGCAAACATGCTACTTATTAATCAGTCTGATCAATTAATTATTCCGAATGTAAAATGGAAAGCGATTCTTCAAACAAGTGAAAAGCCTGTTTATTTTGGTTTTATGGGAAGCAAGATTAAGCCAAAAGTTTCTAAAAGCTTATTGTTGGCTAGCTATTCAATGGGTTCTGGAAATTATATTTGGTTTGGGTTTAATCCATTATTTAGGGCCATCCCAAATCAATCAATGGTTTTATTTGAAAATTCTATATTATATCATGGTAATTAGGCCAATTCTTTTTCTTTTTTTAATGCTATGTTCAGTTCGTTTATATGGACAACAAATCAAGCCAGTCTACCCTATTCCATCAGCTAAGCAATTGGCATGGCAGGAATTAGAGTATTATGGATTTATTCATTTCAATATGAATACGTTCACGAATGTAGAATGGGGAGAGGGAAAAGAGGATCCTAAATTGTTTAATCCAACACAGCTTGATTGTAATCAATGGGCGCGAATTGCGCGAGCTGCTGGTATGAAGGGCTTGATATTAACAGCTAAGCATCATGATGGATTTTCTTTATATCCGTCAAAATATACAAGCCACTCGGTTGTCAAATCTTCTTGGAAGAATGGCAAGGGAGATGTTGTCAGAGAATTAGCAGAAGCATGTAAACGTTATGGTTTAAAGCTTGGAATATATCTTTCTCCTTGGGATCGATTCCATCCTAATTATGGAACGGATTCCTACAATCAGGTTTACGCTAATATGCAGAAAGAATTACTTACGCAGTATGGACACATTTTCGAGTTTTGGTATGATGGTGCCAATGGTGAAGGCCCCAATGGAAAGAAGCAAGTATATGATTGGCCATTATTCCACTCCAT
>NZ_CBAUBA010000020.1:0-49874 GCF_964796385.1 Aquirufa sp.
CAAGGAAGTTAAACGGAATAGATCCCATTGAGATTGGTATTGGTATTAATCGAGGTAAAGCCATTGCAGGGAATATTGGATCAAAAGATCAAATGAATTATACCGTCATAGGTGATGCGGTAAATCTAGCTGCCCGGCTATGTTCTAACGCAGATGCAGGTCAAATTCTTGTTTCGGAATCTGTTGTTTCTGAAGTCGAAAATTTAGGGCTTTTTGATTTTCAAAAGTTAGAGGCAATAAAAGTAAAAGGGAAAGAACAAGAGGTCCAGATTTTTGCACTTGTAAAATGCTTCTGTACGCCTAAAGTGCTGGAGGTGCATGATTTAGTGCTTTCTGATTTACTAATCAACTTAGCTCCTGATTTGTACTACCATTGTATTTCGCATACGGTGGATGTATTTATAAGCGCTCGTAAAATTGCTATTTTAGAAGGTATAGGTGAAGATGATTTAGAGCTATTGTTAGTTGCTGCTCTTTTTCATGATACCGGTTTTTTAGTAAAAGCGGATGGACATGAGGAAATCTCATGCCAATTTGCCCAAGATCATTTGTTTAGGATTGGCTTTAATAAAAATCAAATTGATCTTATTTGTGGCATGATTATGGCCACTAAGATTCCGCAAAAACCACTGAATAAATTAGAAGAAATTATCGCTGATGCTGATTTAGATTATTTAGGAAGGAATGATTTTTTTACCATTGGAGATCAATTATTTAATGAATTACAAGCAAGAAAGGTTGTTGACAATGTATTTGATTGGGATCAAATTCAAATCAAATTCTTAGAAAACCATCAATACTTTACGAAGACTTCCCAAAAATCAAGAGCAACACAAAAAGAGAAACATTTACAATTAATAAAATCAAAATATTCATGAGTACTCATTCAACCAAAGAAAATATTCAAGATTTTTTCTATTCAGTTTCAGGCATTTTGTTTGCTGGATTTGCTTTAAAGAGTTTTTTAGTCCCTAACCATTTTTTGGATGGTGGAGTGACAGGAGGGGCTCTTTTAATTCATGAAACGTATCATATTCCAATCACCATGCTGGTGATCTTGTGTAATGTGCCATTTATCATCATGGGTGGATATTTAATTGGTAGAAGTTTTGCGATACGCACTTTATTAGCAGTTATCGGTTTGGCATTGGTACTTACATTCGTCCCATATCCTGTCATCACTTCAGATAAATTATTGGTTTCTATTTTTGGAGGGGTCTTTTTAGGCTTAGGTATTGGCTTGGGGATGCGCGGAGGTTGTGCCATTGATGGGATTGAGGTATTAGCATTGTATACACTAAAGCGTTCCGGTTTTACGATCTCAGAAATTATTTTAGGTATTAATGTGATCTTATTTTTAATCGCTGCGATTGGCTTAGGAATGGTTACAGCACTTTATGCTATGTTGACCTATTTTATTGCCACTCGGAGCATCGATTATGTGGTGGAAGGTTTGGAAGAATATATTGGTGTTACGATTATTTCCAAAAACCATGAGGATATTAAAAAGGCTGTCGTCATGCAAATGGGAAAGGGTATTACGGTTTATAAAGGGGAGCGGGGTTTCATGAAAGATAGTTTTGAAATCAGTCATCCTACCGATATAATTTACACCATTATGACGCGTTTTGAGGTTAGACACTTACGTAATTTAGTACTTGAATATGACCCTAATGCGTTCATTTTTACCAATATCATCAAAGAAGCAGCTGGTGGGGTTTTATTGAAAAGAAAAGGGGATCATTAATTTAAAATAATACATAAAGCTATTTTTGGGTCTTGATTTAACTCTTGAAGCTTAGATTTAGTTTTATTTCTGGTGGTGCCAAAGGAATTTATAGATTGTCTTTGGTGAAGATCAGTAAAAAGATGAGGTGGTGATTCAAGCCAAGATTATCTACACTTTAGACAAAATTTAAACTCAAAAACAATCAATTATTACACATAGTTTCAACAAATGAGTCCAAGTAATATGGGGTTTGACCAGTAATTGGGTCTTCTGAATTGTTTTAATTTTAAAATAGTTAATTTAACGAGTGGAATGACCTATTTAATTGAAAATCTCAATCATATTAATTAAGTTTTGAAGACTCCTTTAATGAACAGAAATATCCTTTTATTACTAGCATTCATTTGTGTAATGACTGAGAGTTTGGCACAGAAATATGCCCCACCTCTTAGTCCCGAAGAATCCATGAAAAAGTTGCAGGTGGCCGAGGGGTTTTCCGTTGAATTATTTGCATCTGAACCCCATGTCTTTGATCCAGTTGCTTTAGAATTTGATGCGCAAGGAAATGCCTATGTCTTAGAAATGCCCGATTACCCCTATGAAGTTGAGCTCGGAAAAGGCCATGGCCGAATTCGCTTGTTGAAGGATACAGATGGAGATGGTAAAATTGACAAATCAATCATTTTCGCTGAAAATATAACAGAAGGGACAAGCATACTATTTTGGAAAGGGGGGGTACTTGTAACCGCGGCACCTCATATTCTATATGTAAAAGATACCAACGGGGATGGCAAATCAGATACCTCGGAAATTTTATTTTCAGGTTTTTTTCAAAACAATTCAGAAGCTCAAATTACCAGCCTAAAATTAGGTGTTGACAATTGGATTTACGCAAATAACCATGGCCAAAATGGGAAAGTAAGCTTCGCGAAATCACCGGAAATACCACCATTAGATGTTAAAGGTGCCGATTTTCGATTTAGATTGGATCGAAATGTTTTTGAGCTTGAAACTGGTTCAGGACAATTTGGACAAACCATTGATGACTGGGGACATCGCTTCTTTACGGAGAATTCAATTCATGTCCAACAATCAATTATTCCTTGGCGCTATACGCACAGGCATGCCTATCTTCCCATATCGAAATTTAGTACAAGTATCACAGATCACGAAGAACATACTTTTCAAGAAACTCAACCTCCCTACTGGCGGGCGGAAAGAAGTGCCCGGAGAAATAAATCATTCAAAGAAGCGAATTTGAATCGGATCGAATATGCGGAAGACCGATTTAGTGGGTCGACCGGAAGTACCATCTACCATGGTGATGCACTGCCAAAAGAGTTTTATGGTAATATTTTCACGGGTGATGTATCAGGAAATTTGGTCCATCGGGATATCCTAGGTCCAAGTGAAACAAGTCCTATCATGGTGGCTAAACGAGCTGAATCTGAAAAAAACAAGGAATTCATCTCTTCCACCGATCCCTGGTTTCGCCCCATTACATTCTCGGTTGGCCCTGACGGATACCTATATATGCTTGATTATTACCGTCAACATATTGAAACACCGGTTTCGATTCCTGATGATTTAAAAGCCGACATGGATTTTATGGCAGGTAGTGATATGGGGCGAATTTATCGGGTTAAACCGGCTAACAGCCCTTATAAAAATGTTAACATCAATCTAAATGCTGTATCAAGTATCAAATTACTTACTTATTTAGCTTACGAAAATGGATGGTACCGGACGCATGCGCATCGTTTGCTTATTGAACGTCAAGATAAGTCAGTCGTAAAATCAGCTAAACTTCTATTCAATAAAAGTAAGGATCCAAGAACGAGATTGCACCTTTTATACGTGCTGGAGGGTTTAAACGCATTGGACTTAGCAGTCATTAAAAAAGGGTTACAAGATTCTTCCCCAGGTGTTCGTGAAAATGCGTTAATGCTAGCTGAACGCTATTCAGAAACTCTTCCAATCATATTAAACATGCTAAATGATTCGTCCCCAAGGGTAAAATTACAGGCTGCCTTAAGTCTCGGGCAGTTTAAAAGTCGAGAAATTATCGCTGCATTTTCAAAACTTATTCAAAGTCAAGGAGAAAATGAATGGATACGGGTTGCGGTTTTAAGTTCAGAGATTGGCTCCTCTCCAGAACTTTTGGAATCTTTGGTAGGCCAAAATGCATTTTCTCCAAATTCTGAAAATTGGAAATTACGTTTTTTACAAGACCTTTCTTATACTATCGCGGCTAGAAACAATAAATCCCAAATGGTATCCTATTTAAATTTGTTTTCTCTTCCTACCATGAGTGATTTAAATTTACAAACGGCTGCACTAAAAGGACTTAAATTAGGATTCACTAAAAATGGCGCCTCAAAGGAAATCGCAAGCCAACTAAACACAGGGTTAGCGTCTGAAGTAAAGGTTTCTTTTCAGACCTTGCGTCAAATTTACTCAGCACGCTAATTTCAATTCCTTTAGACCACAAATTGAAAATGAGCAAATTGCACTAAAATGATAGCGAATAAATATGCACGAAGAACCTTTCTTCAAAGGCATTTGAGGTTGGGTTACCTACTGACAGGATCAGGAATTATTCTGAGCCTTAAATCCAATGCGGCAAAAAAGCAGCCAGCCAAAAAAATAGTGCCCCAAGATGATCCTAAAAATCCATGCGATGATCTTTCTAAAGTCAGTGCTGATGAAATTGCGAAGAGAAAAAAATTGGCCTATGTAAACCAATCGCCTGTTGAAGATAACCAATGTGGAAATTGCAACCTTTTCATACCCGCTCCTGATAAGCCATGTGGCGCATGTCTCTTATTTAAAGGCCCAGTTAGCCCTGCGGGCCATTGTGCTTATTGGGCTCCTATAAACGAATAATTATACAGGATTCCATTAAAGAGATAAATACGTAAGGATATGCCTAATTTTTGATTAATGTAAAACCTTGCGAATTGCTTTCATTAATATGGCCTCTGCCTCTGCAGTAACGGCTGAAGCTTGTCCAGTTTCGTAACCACCTTCTGTGTAAGCAATCGAATTTCCAATGTAACCCATCCCATAATCTCCATAGCCAGCTACGGCAACAAATAAATCTTTGCGTTCAGCTTTGGCTGCCAGTTGATATTCAACAAAAGGCTCACCAGGTAGATGAAGGATTTTCACATGTCCCATGGTTAAACAAGAAATATCAATCTTTTTGCCAGATTGAAGACGCCTTAACCAAACTAATTTTGATAAATTATTGGCTAAAAATACAGCTGTCTCCGTTTTCATTTTTGCCTCCAGTGATTCAATATGAGTTGCAGGAATCAAAGCGACCGGTTCGATGTTCCATTGAATGGAATTTGATTCTATACGTTCAAGTTGGGTTTGATCCCATGCTCTTTTCATTCCATCAGCCAAACGTTCGGCCAAAATCAATCTATTTTTTTTATCTCCATCATTGTATTTTCCTGCTGTTAGATTACCACCTGCTCCGTTGAAATGAATATGAAGTGCATCGGGAACGGCCAATTGGCGTAAAAAACGAGCAATGCCAGGGAAATCAGGATTAGCCACCCCAGTTCTGTAATAACTTTGGGGATGTGAGGCATAATAACTTAAAACCGCAATGGGTTTATCATTATTCCAAAAACTAATCAAAGAGACCATGGGGTCAATTAATCCTTCGGGTTCAGCACGGATAGCTGGATCAAGGGTGGCTGAAGTTCGCGAAGCTTTGGCTTTACCATCAGGCCCTATTATCCGTCGATTGGAGGCAACTTGATATACAGGGGCTTGTCCTTTCCCGATGTGTGTAAAGGGTACTGCAACAGAAATAGATTTCTGGATGGCAAGACCGAGACGTTTAATCAGATCTCTTGTATAAGTCCCTT
The DNA here is from genome assembly GCF_964796385.1 of Aquirufa sp. Lineage (NCBI taxonomy): Bacteria > Pseudomonadati > Bacteroidota > Cytophagia > Cytophagales > Flectobacillaceae > Aquirufa > Aquirufa sp. The sequence goes on from NZ_CBAUBA010000020.1 coordinate 5,614, forward strand.
CAAAAGCGTTTGGATTTAAGCCTGCCTCTTGCATTAATTTCTCCGCCCCTAAATCGGATGTGGGGGCATCATGCTGATGAATGGCATGCACAACAACCCGCTCAGGAATTGTAGCCGCCGCCTCAGCCATAACGCGTTTAAATTCATCTTGACTATCATTACTGACCCCAATCCAATCTACTGAGCACATGACAATCGGTAGCCCCGCCCCTAAAATAACGACCCCTTTCGCGCGCAAACCTAAATCCCAGTCATTAACCATGGGATTATACGTTAATTCAGACCCTACCGGTGGTGTTGCGTCTATATCGAATAGCGCTAGCTTTAGGGTTGGCTGTACGGATTGCGCATTACTTAAAACAGCATGAAGCGCAAACACACAAATAAAAACGAAACGAAAAAGCAAAGCATTTGATTTGTAAAACATTCCCTAAATTTTAGACCTATGTTCAAAGCATGAGGTTGAAACATTCATTTTATCCAAATTTAAAGTTTCCTACTAGTGCTTATTTTTAAACAATGTTAAAGAAAATATCCATTATGTAAAATTTATGTCAAATTTCTTGTCTACTTACAAGTAAGTCAATCAAGTAGTCGCCTCACAACTAGATGCCTTTAAATTAGTACAGGATTTTGAATCTTTACAGCTTAATGGTAAATCTTTTTTATTTCAAATATGTTAAAGACAAAAGCATTAATTTTTCGGCGGCTGTCTTTGATTTCAATCTGGTAAAATCACGTGACGTGTTATCGCCAACTTCATAAACTAGTGCTTCTGCGTTAAATTCCCGATTAAAAAATGCTTTAGAAATTACTCCAGAGGTAGGTTTGCTTCCTCTCGCATTTACTTTATAATCTGGAATTGTCTGTTCCAACGACTCAAACCAACGTGTGATTAGTCCGTCCATGTTGGTGGGCTTTTCCGTGATATTTGTGTAAAAAATATCATCCCAAGTTGAATGAAAGTCAATACCAAAATAAAGTTTACGTTGGGTTCCAGTGAGTTTTTTTCGCAGGAAATCACGCACAATTTGTGTTTCAGGTTGGTTGAAATCCTCCCAATCCCGATTGAGGTCAATTCCCCCCGTGTTATGTCGCCAATGTCCATTATCAACTCCATCCGGGTTCATCATAGGGACCACATAAACGGTATATTTTTGTCTGAATTTTTTCGCAGTTTCAGAATCCAAGCAAAGCGATTCCACAAATGCCTGCAAAGCAAATTGACCCGTAACCTCAGGTGGATGCAAACGCCCAATAACAATCATAATCTTCGAGTCCGACTGATCTTCGCCGATACGCAAGCATTGAAATGGTCTATTTTGGGGTGATTTACCAATGATTTCGCTCGATACAAATTTATTTTTCAGAATTCCTTTCGACCAATCAGTGACAATCGACGAAGTCATCAGTTCTTGCGCAGCCACCCAAGTTGTCTTGCTATCTACACGAACGCGCACAAAGGCAGATTCCGATAACGCATTGTCCTGGAAATTTTGGTTTTTAGCTTGAGGATCTTTGACTAAGATACAATCGGTTGAATCAACTACTTGCCAAGTTTTACCATCCCGACTGATCTTTGGGAAATAGCGATGTTTGGCATTTAAATAGGTTAGGTGAATCCATATAGTCTTCGGAGTCTTACTTGTTACTTTAAACGCATACCAGGGACTCGGATTGATGGGGTAATTTTCTGCAGCTATGATCGCCGTGTAAAGTGTATCATTATCTTGCGTGATTCCGTTGAGTCTCGCTCCGGCAAAATCATTATCAAACGTAATATTCCCTAAGGTTTGTTGGCCAAGCCACTGCGGAATAATCGCATGGTTTCGCGTATCTACTTTTCCAGTACTAGAGGCGGATTGTCCCTCAAATTTGGGTTTTGTTGTCTGTGAAAAACCTGTAAAAGTTAAGAATACTAGGAGTGCAGTAAATAGTTTATTCATTTTAAATTAGCATCTATGATGCATTAAAGTTTCAGTTGGTTACATTCTTGTTTTTAATGAATAATTTCAAGAACGCTTATTTTGTGAATGTTTAAATCAGAAAACGTCAAAAAATTTCCATTAATTAAATAAATAATTATACAGGTAAAAATGATAATAAAACAACAATTAGTTTCAAAAAAGTAATATAAGTTTTAAGTTTGATTTCTATTAATTTATTTAAAAAACCAATTCACCCTAAAAACACATGAATTTAAAACTACCAATTTTACTTCTTTTATTGTTTTGTACGTTCGCGGGTTTCGCCCAAAAAACAATTAAAGGTCAAGTAAAAGATGACAAAAGCCAAGAGGGGTTACCCGGAGTTTCTATCTTAGTTCGGGGAACTAATGTAGGCACATCGACCGATTCAAATGGTAATTTCTCTCTCAATGTTCCAGATAATGCTAAAGAACTTAACTTTAGCTCTGTTGGATACAACGCTAAAGTTATTGCCATCGGAACCCAGGCATTTATTAATGTTTTATTAGCAGAAGATGCTGTAAATCTACAAGAAGTTGTAGTTAATGCGTTAGGATTTAAAACCAAAAGAGATCGATCTGGTTCTACTTCTTCAAGTGTTTCTGCAGAAGCAATTCGGTCAAGTGGGGAAGCCAATATTTTGAATAGTCTGGCAGGAAAGGCCTCGGGTGTTAAAATTTCTCGTGCCAATGGAGACCCGGGTGCAGGAACTAATATCCAAATTCGTGGAGCAAATACCATTGGTGGTTCTTCGCAGCCTTTAGTTATTGTGGATGGCGTTCCGTTATCCAATGACAACCTGTATGGTTCAGGAAGTTCACGGTCAGGTGGGGTATCCCAACAATCCCGTTTGAATGATTTGAATCCAGAAGATATCGAATCTACACAGATTTTAAAAGGTGCTTCGGCGGCTGCTTTATGGGGTTCCAGAGCAGCAAATGGTGTTTTGGTGATTACCACGAAGCAGGGGAAGTTAAATCAAAAAATGAAAGTTAGTTATTCGGCTACCTATTCAATGGATGAAATCAATAGAAAACATCCCATGCAGACTACTTTTGGTCAGGGTACAGGTGGAAGGTATAGTGCAACGGCTTCCAATTCTTGGGGAGATAAAATTTCTGCAAGATCCGGTGAGCCAGATGTATTTAATACGAAGGGCGAATATTTCTTAGGTAATGACGGGCAAAGATATTACCCTATCACGGCTAAAAATTCGAAAGATGTCTTTGTTGATCAAAACTTCGATCAAGTTTTTCAAAAAGGCTCATTCTTAGAGCATAATCTTAGTATTTCTGGTGGCAGCGGAAAAACAACCAACTTTTTTAGTTTAGGTTATTTAGGGCAAGAGGGTATTATCAGGAATAGTGATTACAGTCGATTTACCATGCGATTTAATAATCAGACATTCTTCAGTAACAATGTAAATCTGACGACTAAGGCTAACTACATTAGAACGAATAGTAATCGAATTCAACAAAATTCAAATACGGCGGGTCTTTATCTAGGCTTACTTCGTCAGCCAGCTGATTTTGATCAAACGGCTTACATTGGTACTCACTTTTCAAGTGCAGGTGTTCCCACTGAAGGTAGACAAAGAAGTTATAGAAGGTATTTAGGAAACAACATCAATCCATTTTTTAATAACGCATTGTGGACAATTAATGAGCAAGAAGCTACTTCAGCCGTTGATCGTTTTAATGCAAATACCAACCTGAATATTAATCCGATCAGTTGGCTTAACATCGACTTACGCGGTGGTATCGATACCTATATTGACAAACGTGTTTACTTTGCACCAATTGGTTCAGCGAGTTTTAATAACGGTAGATTAGATAATGAGAACTTCACTAATTCCGAAATTAACTTAGATGCGATCGTGCGTGCTGATTTTCCGGACTTAGTAGCTGATAAAGTTGGATTTAATGCTACCGTAGGTTTTAACGTGAACGATCGAAATAGAAATAATTTGTATGCTAATTCGCGAAATTTTTTGGTGAATAGTAGAATTCAATCATTCTCCAATAGTGTTGCTCCTTTTGAAGTTTCCAATAGCACTAACCGAATTAGGTCAAATAGATTGTACTCGATTTTCGCATTTGATTTTTACAAACAAGTATACCTTAGTTTTTCAGGCACTCAGGAAGCAGCCTCTACGATTAAAGGCAACTATTTTTATCCTTCCATGGATTTGGCTTGGCAGTTTTCACAATTGCCAAACATGACCAATAAATTACTCTCGTTTGGTAAAATAAGAATGTCTTATGGGCAAGTAGGTGTTCAGCCCACTGCTTATAAGTTTGGTACTACGTATGAAAAGTTTTCATATTTAACTTATGATGATGAGCTTGATGTCAACGAGTTTGGAGGTGGTTTCAGACTTAATGATGATCAAGGTAATGATGTATTGAGACCAGAAATTAAGACTGAGATGGAGTTAGGTACTGATTTACGCTTCTTTAAGGATCGTTTAAGCCTAGGTTTGACGTACTACAAAAATGAAATTAACGATATCCTTCTTGCTGTCAATTTATCTCCATCTTCTGGATTTTTGTCTAAATATGCCAATGCAGGTAGAATGGAAAATAGAGGTTTGGAGATTGATTTAGGATACAAGATTATCGCACAAGCTAATTATGGCTTGGAATTGTATGGAAACTGGAACAATAACAGAAACAAAGTCTTAGATCTAGCAGGGGTAGATAGAGTTGCCTTGTCAGACCAATCCATTACCTCCAATGCAATCGTTGGCCAACCTTTAGGTATCCTATTCGGAAGTAAAGCACTTAGAAATGATGACGGTAGTTTGGCATTAGATGCCAATGGATTTCCTAAACTGGCTCCTCAGCAAGGAATTATTGGTGATCCGAATCCAGACTGGAGAGGTGGCTTAGGACTCAAAGGATTTTACAAGAAATTAAATTTCAATGTGTTGTTTGAGACCTATCAAGGTGGAGATTTTGCAGAAAGAACGCGTTTTGTATTAAATGCTTTCGGAACGTACGGAGATACAGGCAATGAAGTTACTTTGACAAAAGATACTAAAAACTCAGCAGGAAGAGTTTTCCCAGCTGGAACTACCTTGCGTGGTAACCTTTTTGATTATGGTGGAGGCGAAGTATTACTAGATGAAGGCTGGTATAATTCACTTGGTGGTGGATTGGGTGGATCAGCCATTAACGAGTTCTCCATCACGGATGGTAGCTGGACGCGTCTTCGTGAAGTTTCACTAGGTTATAACCTGGGCGGTGCGAAGTTCAAAAAAGCTACCAAATTTGACTCTGTTGATTTATCAGTTTCGGGAAGAAATCTATTTATCTGGACGAAGGTAAAAGGAATTGACCCAGAAGTAAATCAATCTGGTGTTGATAATGGATTTGGTATCGAATATTTCACGAATCCAAGTACACGTTCGTGGGTATTTACTGCGAAGTTTAATTTTTAAAATCTTAATTTGAAACGATGAAAAATATAAAATATGCAGCTCTATCGCTATTGTTAATATTTAGTGTAGGGTGTGAAAAAATAGTTGTAGGAATTAACGATAATCCAAATGAGATTTCCTCAGATTCCTTTGAAGCTGGTGTGTTGTTACTTAGAGGAATTGAAATCGCTAATATCTCTGTCCAAGCTGGACATGGTACGCGGATTGGTGGTATGTGGACTGGACAGACCAGGGGTTTAATTTTGTTGTACAAAAGTATAGCAGAATATAATATTTCTGCTGAGGAAACTAATAATATCTGGCAGAATGCGTATCAAGGAGTTGTTAAACAAGCCAGACTTTTGAGACAACAAACCGCATCAAGCCCGAAAGCAAAACAGTATTCGGGGATTACAAAGGTTCTGGAAGCACATACGTTGGGTACTATGGCAAGCTTGTTCGGAGATATTCCTTATACAGAAATAGCGAGAGAAGAAATTGCTGACCCTAAATTTGATAGTCAAAAATTTGTTTTTGCTCAATTGCAAATTTTGCTAGATGAAGCAATAACGGATCTGGGTGCTGCTCCTAATACAGATATTCCTGAAGATTTAATTTATGCTGGAAATACTGTGAAATGGATTAAGGCTGCCCGTACATTAAAAGCACGCTTGTACATGTACACGCGTGAGTATGATAAGGCAAACCAGCAAGCATTATTAGGTATTCTTACGGCAACTGATGCTATGCTTTATACACCTCCGGCAATTGGTTTAGGAAGTACAAATCTTAATTACAAAATGGTTATTGAACGCGGAGGATATTGGGGCTTTACTGGATCGTATCTAGATGATTTATTAGGAAAAGGACGTAACAATGCCAAAACTCAGGAAAATGCACGTTTGGCTTACTATCGATTTGATGGAGCATCGGCTACGAACAATAAGGGTATTGCCGCAATTAATACACCAATGGTGTTAGTTGGCTTTGAAGAAAACCAATTAATTTTAGCCGAAACGGCCGTTAGAGCTGGAAAAACAGCTGATGGACTTGCTCAATTAAACAAATTAAGAGCGTATTTAACTGGCGGTAAGGCATTTTTAAAATTGAACGCAGCAGACCCATTAAAATATGATGCGTATGTATTAGCCGACTTTGAAAAAGGTGGCATGGAAAACCTAGATGGAATTCCTACCGATAGAGCTTTACTTCGTGAAATTATTGAGGAAAGATATGTATCTGGTTTCACAGGTTTATTGGCTTTTGATGACTTGAGAAGATTAAGTTCGAAAGAAAAAGATATTGCTGTATTACCTCCATATAATTCTCCAACTATCAAGCAATATCCGCAACGCTTCATTGTGGCGCAATCAGAGCTTAGTGCCAATCAAAATGCACCTAAGGATCCAGGAATATTTAGCGTTACAGAAGTAAATAAATAGTTAACTGATTGGTTAAATTCCAATTATTTATAATTAGCAAAACCCTCCAAGTACATTAACTTGGAGGGTTTTGTTTAGCCTCCTAAAACCATGAAATCACTTCTTCACTTTTTGGTACTCAGTCTTTTTATTCCGATGTTCGGAAATGCCCAGGATGAAAAGCCAGCAGCGATCGAAAGAGCTTGTCCCAATGTCTTTTCTTTCAAAAAGAATGACAAAACGTATTCGTTTCGTTATGCCAGTAATCATCCGATAGCTGAGCAGAATAAAAAAATTAAGCAGTTGGTGATTTACATTCATGGGGCGAGACGGAATGGATTGGACTACTATGAGTGGGGAGAAAAAGCGGTCAATGCAGCCAATAAAAAAGAAGAAACACTATTTATTTCACCCCAATTTAATTCAGAGAAAGATTTAGAGGACCACAAGCACGATTCGTCCCATTTGTTTTGGGTAAAGAATAATTGGCGAATAGGCGATGAATCGGTATCGAGTACGAAACGTGCCATGGAAGACTCATTCAGCAGTTTTAGTTTAGTTGATTCGTTGATCGCCCGAGCTTGTGACAAAAAGCTTTTTCCGAGTCTGAAAAAAATTACCATCATTGGTCATTCGGCCGGAGGACAGTTTGTTTCCCGTTATGTGGGCATGACGCCTATGCCTTCGATCGCTTCGAAATACAAGTTTAATTTTATCGTCATGAATCCATCTACCTACATGTATTTAGATGATCGAAGACCTGTAAAAACGGAAACTGGTTTAACGTTTATCAAACCCGATACCAGTGGTTGTCCTGGTTTCAATGATTATCCTCGGGGCATGGACAAGCTAAATCCGTATGCTTCCCTAGTGGGTGTTGAAACCATCAAGAAACTATTCCTGAATCGAGATATTCGATTTATTCTGGGTGAGAAAGATGTCAATATGAACGATAGTAGTTTAGACAAGACATGCGAGGGCAATATGCAAGGGCGTTTTCGTTTAGAGCGGGGGCAATATTTTTATGATTACGTCCAACTGTTTTCCCCCAAAAAGAAACTATACCAAATGGCCGTTGTACCAGATGTAGCTCATGATGGAGATAAAATGGTTAATTCTAAGGAGGCTCGTTGGCATATTTTTGGTATGTAGTTTAATTAAAATATGATTAAATGAATTTTTTCCAAATCGAGAATGATGCCATTATCGCGGGACTATTTTTAATTCTATTAGCTGGAATTTTTTATAGTGCTGATTCCAATCATGGTTTTTGGAAAAAATTATATGGGGTAGTTCCGCCCTTATTGTTTTGTTATTTGATTCCAGGTTTTCTGAATAGTTACCATGTGATCAGTGGAGAAGCATCTGGTTTATATCGTTTTGCGACGGCTTACTTACTTCCTGCCTCCTTGATTTTATTATTATCGACAGCAAATCTGAAAGCTATCTTTGGATTAGGTAATAAAGCGTTACTTATATTTTTTACAGGTTCAATCGGTATCGTTATTGGCGGCCCTATCGCATTGTATGTTGTCTCGTTCTTTTCTGACAGTTTTCATGTCGCAGCTCAGGAAGCGGGGTATTGGAAAGGATTGGTTACCATCACGGGTTCGTGGATTGGCGGAAGTAGTAGCCAATTGGCATTAAAAGAGATTTATGGATGCTCAGAAGAGCTATTTGTCATCATTTTGGTCATCGACGCTTTGGTGGCCAATGTATGGACAGCGCTCTTATTTTATGGTGCAGGAATTACCCATAAAATTGATGCATGGCTCGGGGCAGATGCAACGTTGATTGAGGATGTCAAAAAAAATATCTTAAAATTTAAGGAGACGAAAGATAAACCTGCCGACTTAAAAGACCTGACATTTATTTTGGGCATAGGATTTGGTGGAACGGCTGTTGCGCATGCGTGTAGTGGCTTAATTTCAAAATTGTTTGCACCACATCGCGACTGGCTCATTGCGCATGGTTTAGAGCCTTTTTCATCCCAATTCTTATGGCTGATACTCTTGTCAACAACGATCGGAATACTTTTATCGTTTACCCGCGTTAGAAAAATGGAAAAGCTAGGGAGCACGGATTTTGCCACGCTCTTTATTTATTTCTTAATTATGACCATTGGCATGCGTCTCAATTTATTTACTATCGGAGCCAACGTTGGATTACTCGCAGTAGCAATAATCTGGATGCTGATACATATTATTTCTATGATTGTAGCTGCCAAAATTATCAAAGCCCCTTTCTTTTTTGTGGCAGTCGGAAGCCAAGCAAATATCGGTGGAGTGGCGACTGCACCCGCCGTGGCTGCAGCTTTTCATCCTTCCTTAGCGCCTGTGGGAGTTTTATTGGCAGTTTTGAGCCATGTCATTGGTACGTATGCTGGCATTATTTCAGCTTGGTTAATGCGCTTGGTGGATGTCTAATCTGCTTTCTGCGTTAAGAGCGCAATACACATCTTCATTCCTTCCTCGTAGTTTTTAATTTTAATGTTCTCGTTGGCAGCATGTATGTTGTTATACGGATTAGGAATTCTAAGTGATACCGCTGGCACGTTTAAGGTTTCGATGAAAGAAGCCATGGGTTGCGAACCACCCGTGGCACGCACCTTTAAAAATTTGCCCACAGCTCTTTCTGTTGCTTTGGATAACCATAGGCCGATTTCAGAATCCATCGGCGTTCTAAAAGGTAGTGATCCTTCTTTTTGTTTCAACGTAGCCAAGGTTTTGAATCTGGCTCTTTGTTGGTCCGTAGGTAAACTATCAATTAATGTAACGCCATGTTGTGTTAAGTAGTTTTTGATTAAACCGATTTGTCTCGAACCGGGTGTTTCGGGAACCAATCGTAAATCTAATTCAGCAATGGCCATACTCGGAATCGTCGTGGTGACTAGTTTTCCTACGTTGGATGCTTGCAAACCACGGATATTTAAGCTGGGGAACTGCATTGCTTCCTGATAAGTTTCTCCCACTTTTTCGGCTTCTGCAATGCCAATTTCCGCATTTATTTCCGCCATATTTTCGGGTATTTCAGCAAATGATTTTTTGTCGGCTGCTGTAATCGTAACTCCATCATAAAACCCTGGAATCGTTACCCGTCCATCATCGTCTTTCATGCCCGCCAAAAGCTTAGCTAATTTTAATGCTGGATTGGGGGCATAGTTGCCATACTGCCCGCTGTGCAAATTTTCTTTGGCACCGTATACCGTTAGGGTTAGCGTGGCGATGCCTCGCGCTCCAAACATGATCGTCGGGATATCCGAAATGTGTCTCGTCCCATCCATGATCACTAGGCGGTCGGCCGCCAAAAGCGCCCGATTCTTTTTGACTAAATCTGCGATGGTGGGGGAACTTAACTCCTCTTGAAAATCCATGATCACCTTGACGTTATATTCAGGTGTAATATTTCTTTTTTTTAGGGCGTTTAAAGCAGAAATTAAACACATGGCAGGGCCCTTTGAATCGGATGCAGACCGAGCAACTATTTTCCATTCAGGGTCTATTTTGGTCTCAATCTCATTCCATGAAACTTCTTCTCCTTTTTGATTTCTAATAACCGGCTCAAAAGGATTAGGTTGATTCCAAGCCGATTTTTCTACGGGTTGACCGTCTATTTGCAGATAAAATAAAACATTGGGCTTTTTGGGGTCGGTTATGTATTCAGCGTATAAATGAGGTATTTTCGACGAAACTAGCTGCGTGGTTTTAAACCCTAAATTTTGAAATGTTTTTTCACACCACTTCAGATTGGTTTCAATTTGTTGGGGATAATTCCCATCATTGGGCATTTGGAGGAATTCTTTGAATGTCAAAAGCGAGCCTTTAATCTCTGACTGTTCAATTTCATTTATTTCGAGCTTGGTGAACTTTTGGCCATAAGCCGACAAAGAGGTAACCAATAGAAGGGCAAAAAGAATTCTCATCTGCATGAAGATTTTATGAAAAATGGGAGAGTGAAAATAGGCAGAATCAAGCAAATAGCATAACTATTTTGCTGTAATACTAAAGCTACTAAGATTTAGTGTTAAATGACTTAAATGGAAGATCGTATTAGGGAAATGCCGGGTACAAATATTCAATTAATTAGTTAAGCTTTTTGCCTGAAAACCCCACTCGTCCTACCACTCCCGTTTAAAAAAACCACCTCGTGTGAGGTGGTTTCTGGTGGCCCAACTAGTTGACTAATTTAGTAGACTAATGAACCTAAATCGTATCTAAACCGAACCAGATTAATCTATTTGTATTTTTGGAGTGTCTTAACGGATTAGTATCCGGTGAAATCCGACTCCTGTGCTCTCTTATTTGCTGCTCTAATTCAGTATTGATTTATTTTATTTAAAATGAAATAATTACTAAATTAGAAACATCGAGAAACACTCCTTAAGGTAAAGTCCACTTTAGTTTGACGACGTACATGCAATAACAAAAAACATGCCCTACTAATGTATCACCAACATCTCATTGTTAAAGCTGTTTTAATCTTACATTTTAACTTGTAAAATAATGATGAAAGTATTGATTTTTTGCCTTATAATTTCAATTTCTGGCTTTTCACAAGTAAGCGAAAGGAATATTTTGTCTCAGAAATATTCGTTGGAATTTCTTTCTAAAAATTTGATTCCCCACAATGAATGGAAGCCATATCCAAAAACGAGTCAGGAATGGCAGGCCATTTTGACTTCTGTGCAAATTGATGAAATAATCAAAATTTCGGAAAACTTGCTTAATTGCCCTATTGCCGAAATTACTGGCTCTATGGCTATGGATTTTGTTCGTTCTGGAGATAGGGAAAATCACGGAAAGGCATCCTTTGGTCGTAGAAACCATTTGGTGCCATTGATTATAGCTGAAAGTATTGAAAATAAAGGACGATTCACCGAAAAGATTTTTAACCTTATGTGGGCTATTTGTGAGGAAAGTTATTGGGGTGTACCCGCCCATATTCGTAGTACTGGGCTACCCGATATTGAAAACCCTGTTGTTGATTTATTTGCCGCTGAAACTGCCGCAGTATTAGGTTTAGCTGACTATTTGATCGGTGAAAAAATGGACAACATTAATCATTTAATAAGAAAAAGAATTTATTTTGAAACGAATAGAAGGGTTTTGCAACCCATTAAAAAATGGGAAAATTATTTTTACCTAAGTCGCACAAAACCAGTCAATAATTGGAATCCGTGGATCATTTCAAACCTTTTGATGGCCAATTTATTTTTGGAAAAAAATGAAACTAGGAGGGTGGAAAATGTAAAAGATTATTTATTTCATTTAGATGCCTACTTAAATAGTTTAGGCGAAGATGGTGGTTGCAATGAGGGTCCTACTTATTGGTTTCATGCTGGGGCTTCTGTATTTGACTTTCTCGAAATTATGAAAAGCGTTTCTAAAGGAAAAATCAATATTTATCATGAGCCTTTGATAAAAAATATGGCTTCATATGTATATAAAATGCACATTTCTAATACTTATTTTGTGAATTTTGCTGATGCAGATCCAAAAATTGAGGAACCCGATGGCTTGCTGCTTTATCGGTTTGGAAAGGCAATTGACGACGAGAAAATGATAGCAATGGGGCAATGGGCATTTTATAAGTTTAATCAAGAAATGACTGTTCCAGGAAGAAATTCAATGCGAGTGATGGAAAACCTGATGTATAGAAATAAAATTCCCATGCAGACCGGACAGTATCAACCCAGCGGAACTTATTATATTGCAGATATTCAGGTACTTAGTTCAAGAACAAAACAAGACTTATTCCTGGCGACACATGGGGGACACAATGCCGAAAGTCATAACCATAATGATGTGGGTGACTTTATTGTATATGCTAATGGAGAACCTATAATAATCGACCCTGGTCGTGGAAATTATACGGCTCGCACCCAAACACAACGTTACGACTTATGGTATACGCAGTCAAACTATCATAATCTACCCATCATCAATGGTATCGGGCAAAGAGTTGGGCGAGAATTTGAGGCAAAAGAGGTTAAATCTATTGTCAATGAAAGTGAAGCAACGTTAAAAATGAATATTGCCTCAGCCTATGAAAAAGAAGCAAAAGTTCAATCTTGGAATCGCTCAATAAGCTTAAATCATCAGAAAAATAGGGTTGAAATTTTGGAAGATTATGTTTTAATCGATAGACCAATTTCATTGCAGCAAGTATTCATGACGGTATGTAAAATTAATATAGATACACCGGGTACCATTGTACTTGAAGCTGAGCATTCAAAATTTGAGATTAGCTATGACCCAAAACTTTGGAAGCCAAGCATTGAACTAGCCTCTACCGAAGGCATGGAATATAAAAAATTTAAAACTAATTGGGGTGGCAAGCCAGTTTCCAGAATAATTCTTGAAAATAAAACCCTCAAGCAAAAAGGTAAGTATGGATTTGTGGTGAAAGAGTTATCTAGTAAATAATACATTGATAATTAATTTCATACTGTTTGTAAGCCTTTGTCAGGTTTATCTAAATGGTCATGATACCATAAAGTTTTTTACCCTGTAAATCGAAAGCGAAATTGGACTGTAAGCGACAACTTTATGAATGGTTTGATTTTAAAACAAAACTAGATCTCGACCGAAATCTCGACTCGTGCTATGCAATTTGCTATCGCTCTCATTAATATGAAGGAATACTTATTTTTGCTATTCATTCTGATGTATTTAATGGTTGAGTTATAGGTTTGAACAAATAAAAATCTCATTAATATCTTATAGAATTAATCTATTCTAATTTTTATGATTTATTCTATGGGAGTGTGGTGAGTTAAAATCAGTCTCTTGTGCTCTTTTGTTTGCTGCTAGGGAATGAAGGTGTTTGCTTTATTTCAGTTGGGTCGTATCTACACGGCTAGGGGTATCTTCCCCGGATATAATACTGGTCGCACTCTTAGCGATCGCCTTAATAATCTCAGTCATATTAGCTAAGTCCAAAGTCTGTACTTCGTCGCTGGCCTTGTGGTAATTAGGTTCACTGTCCATTTTAGAGGTAGAAATGGTATGCGCTGGAACGCCTAATTCTGCTAACGTCGCATTGTCTGAACGGTAAAATAAGTTTTGGTCTGGGTAAGGATCCGGATAAAAGGTAAATGGCGATCCTGTAAGATTCTTTTTTAAAATTTCCCCCATCGAAGATTTCTCATAGCCTGTGATGTAGGCGCTATTTTTACCCCATTTACTTTCTGTACCAATCATCTCCAAATTAAACATGGCTATCACTTGGTCTGGATTGAATTGTTTTGAGAAATAAGAACTTCCGTGGCCCCCGCTTTCCTCGGCTGTAAAGGCCGTAAAAATGAGTGTCCGTTCGTTATCACGCTTTTTAGCGTAGTATTTTGCTAGCATCATTACAGCGGTTGTTCCAGCAGCATCGTCATTCGCCCCGTTGTAGATGGAATCTCCTCGCACAGCTTTCCCGATCCCTAGGTGATCATAATGACCTGAGAAAATAACATATTCATTTGGACGAGATTTGCCAGGAAGGATCCCCACGACGTTAGCTAATTCGAGACGTTCGACTTTTTGGACCGCGGTGATTTTAAACTTGGCAGGTATGGTATTGGCAATCACGAAAATTATGTTGGCCTGTGATTCTCTGAGCGGACCTCTGCCCGACAGGCGAGGAATATATTTTGCAAAGCTCTCGTGCAAGAAAGCGATGGTGGGCTTTTTGGCATTCATAATCGTGTAAGCATTTTGGCCAAAATTAGCTCCCTCTTGAATGCTTGCCACTTCGTAACCCGATTTTTCGTCGAGTTCAACTGAAGACTCTTTGGAAATAATCGCGATTTGGTTTGCCTCTAAAGATTTTTCATCCACGCGTATGTTAGCGGAAATTAGCGAAGACTTAAACATGGGGAAAGTTTGCAAATACGTTCCGTTGGTCTTTTGCAATTTTGCTTTTTTGAATTCTTCTGCAATGAAATTCGCGGCCTTTTCTATGCCTGGTGTAAAGGGTTTTCTGCCGGCCAACTCATCTGAGGCTAAATAGGTTTCGATGCGCTCCGTTTCTGCGCGCGAAATAATTTTGTCAATTTTTTGCGCCTGAGCCAGTAAGGGTAGCGCTATGAGTAGTAAGATTTTATTCATTGGAAATTTTTTTTCCGACAATATTACAAAATTACCTACAGAATGGATGTTAATGTTAGGAAAAGGAATCTGGTAGGGAAAACTCTTTTTTATTAGATCTCCGTCTAGAATATTCATTATCAGTCGCCTAAATTTTGGTAATTTATCGTGAAAATTTGCATATTTACATAATATTTCACGATCAATAGGTTTGATCAACATGATAAACCAAACTACAAAAGATAAAATTGAGGCATTGCGTCAGCAATACATGAATTTGACAAAGGGAAATGAACCTTTGTTGAAAGAAATAGCCCTTGCCGAAATTCCAGAAATGGTTTACAACTCAAATGCGATTGAAAACTCTACACTTTCCTTAGAAGACACCGAAAAAATTCTTTTAGGAGGCATTTTGGGGCGAAAAGTAAATGTTCGTGAAGTATACGAAGCTAAAAATTTAGCTACGGTTACAGAAGCTTTATTGGAAAAAAACAATTCGACACTCCAAATCAAACTCATTTTAAGTTGGCACAAAATCTTACTCACCCTAATTGACAACAACATTGCTGGTCGATTTAGAATAGGTAAAGAATGGGTACGGGTAGGTAATCACTTGGGAGCAAATCCGCAGTTTGTAAATATGCTCATGCAAAGGTTGGTCGATGATTACAATAAGAATAAAACAAGCTATTTTTTAGATGCTATTGCAAACTTTCATGCAGAGTTTGAAACCATTCATCCTTTTGTGGATGGGAATGGGCGTATGGGTAGAATACTTATCAATTTGCAGTTAATGAATGCAGGATTTCCGCCGATTATCATTCAAAATAAAAGCAAGCATACCGAATATTATCCACTATTTTCTCAGTTTCAAACTACAATGAAATTTGGTGGTTTTACTGAATTATTTGCCTTGCTTTTGCAAGAAAGTTTACACAAACGAATAACCCTACTCAACGCAAAAAAAATAATTCCTCTTTCCATATGGGCTTTGCAAAAAACCATTAAAGCAAATGTGGCTGCCAACAAAGCCAAAAGGCAAACCATTCCTGCCTTTCGCCTCCGTGAAAAATGGATGATTGCAGAAGAATATAATCCAACCGAACAATGAACGAAGAAGAAATAAGCGAACAATTTTTTGACGACGCAAAACAGAAGTTAAAAAGCTAAATGCGCTTTAATATACTCTGCTAGTGCGGAGAGTTGATATTTTTAAGGTTTTAATTTTTTATGGAAATGAAGTTTAAATTATTTTTAGTGTTGCTATTGATGAATCTTCAAGTTTCATTAGCTCAAAACAACCGCCTTGAAACGACCAATAAAATTGGATGGTATAGTTACACGGGAACTTTTAAAGTATCTGAAAAAGTAGGCATACATACGGAATATCAATGGCGCAGAAATAACCTGATTGCCTTTTGGCAACAAAGTCTTTTAAGAACGGGGTTAAATTATAATGTAAACGCAAGAGTACTTTTTCGATTAGGTTATGCAGTGGCAGAAACGTACCCTTATGGCGAGTATCCCTTAAATGGATTGGGTAGGAGCTTTACCGAACATAGAATTTTTGAAATGGTTCAACTTGCACATAAAGAGGGTTTAGTCGATTTTTCTCACCGATTTATGTTGGAACAAAGATTTATTGGAAAATATAGTTCGGCAAACGAGTACACAGAAGACGAATTTCCACTGTCCGGTAGAGCGAGATATATGATTCGCCTTCAGGTACCATTAAAGGGTAAAGAAATAAAAGATAAGACACCGTATGTTGCGGTTTACGATGAGATTCTTATTGGATTTGGGAAAAATGTGAATGCAAATGTTTTTGACCAAAACAGAATAGGTATTTTAGTGGGCTACCGCTTCAATAAAAATGTCAGGATCGAAGGAGGTTATTTAAATCAAACGTTGCAATTAGGTAGACTCATTAATGGAAAAAATGTATTTCAGAATAATAATGGAATTATTATTAATACTAATTTCAATATCGATATGAAAGGGAAAGCGGCAGATAAAAAATAATTAGTTGAAACCATTTAAGATATTTAACACGTATTTTAGGATTGTCGGTAAATCGCCGGCAAAAACTTGTCAGTCGGTAGTAAATTTGGATCATCAAAGGGGATATTTCTTGCATTGTTTAAAAGCGAGATCTTAATTTGTGAAGACTGTTGGCATTATTAAATTCATATGAAAAATAGCAGGTATCTATTTCTTTTCGCATTTCTGACCTCTACGCTTTGTCGTGTCGCTCAAAGTCAGACTTCACCCGAAAAGATAAAATTTGTGAGGCAGGGGGTAAAGAGATTGATTTTTGACGAAAAACAATCCATTCATTTGGCGGGAATTGAACCAGGTAAAATCATCGGATTATCTGCTATGCATCCCATCAGGCATTACTCGGATGATCACTCCAAGGTATTTGTTAGCGAAGACAAACTGCTTATTCAATCAGCGAAAGAAAGCCAGACATCCATTTGGTTTGGGGGTTTTAATTCATTTGTAACGTACTCCATTGATCTCGCTTCTTGCTCTGGAAAAGGAGAAATTGGTTTTGAATTTTCGGATGCCAATAAAAAAGAACAATGCTTTATCAAGATTGAATATAAGGACTCAATACTGACTGAAGTAAAGTTGAGAGTCGTTAAAAATGCTAAGGAAATTATAGATAAATCAATTGCAGTAAACCTTGATGAAGTAAAAAACATAAAAGGTAGAATTATTCTTCAAATGCTGGGCAGTGGATTTACTTTGTATTTGCAAGATCAAGGATTGCCACAAGTCATTGGACAAAGTGATTTTAACACCTACATTGATTTACGCGAAAAAAAGTATTTGCATTCTTTTCAATCACAGCTATTTGTACATCTGAAAGAAGGACAAGTTCAGATCAAGAAGGTTGAAATGGCTATTTCCACCGGTATTGGGTTGGCTGATATACGAACTATAACCTATGAAAATGGAGATCCTATGCTCGATCAGGGGCGATTGTGGTATACCATGTCGATTCGTGGCCGTGCCTTAGATCATCATATTCAAGGGGTATTTAGTATGGATCCAACGGTCTTTGATGTCAATCTTGAGGGAATTATCTTGTTTGATCGTAATGATGGAATATTAAGAAATGAGGTGGCTACACATCTTTTTTATGATAGAAAAAATAAGGTTTGGCGCGGATTGACTACTGGTTTTAGCGCTTTTGCGAATCCTAGTCAAGAAAAAAAACAACTGCTGGCCATTGAGAGTAAAAAGGATCCTCGATTTGGTTTTTCGACTATGGCTGCTGTCCCTATTGACATGGTGGGAGATATTGAAGACCCGCATATATTATTTGATTCAGTGGCACATAAATGGCGCATGCTGACTTGTGAAAATCTGAATGGCTATAAAGCTGTGGTGTTGGAATCCGATGATTGGAATAAAAGATATAAAAGAATTGCGGGTCCTGTCGCACATAATTCGACCGGAACATCCATTCAAAAAATAGGCGATAAATTGTTTTGTTTTTCAGGTAGTTCGGATCGGAAAATATATATATACCGTTATCCTGGGCTCCAGGAAGTAGGCAGTTTGCAGATGGATTTACCCCCTTGGGATGAAACATCTGGCACAAGAGTATGGCCTAACGTAGTTCAATTGCCAGAAGGCTATCCATTTCGATATATGGCATTAATGATGGACCGGTTTAATTACCCTGGCTTGAAAGGTCCAAATTGGACTTACGGTGCAATTTATCTATACCACGGATATGATTAAGCAATGGAACTACGAAGGAGTATAAGACGAATTAAGAACGAATGCCAATAACAAAATAGGTTAGTCCATTATCAACAAATTAAAAGGGTCGTTCCTGTTTATTAGGGAGTGTTTAATTTTAAACAAAGTCACATTTCACCTGAAAACCCCACTCGTGCTACCTGTTTTGCTACCACTCCCGTAAAATAAAAGAATCCACCCTTTTGAGGTGGATTCTGGTGGTCCCACTAGGATTCGAACCTAGGACCCCCTGCTTGTAAGGCAGGTGCTCTGAACCAGCTGAGCTATAGGACCAATCTGTTAAATTGGTTTGCAAATATCTGTCTTTTATTTTTTTTATGCAAGTCGGCACTTGAATAAACTTGATTTTTTTTATCTCTAAGGCCTATTTTTTGATTATCTGCTTGAAACACACCATCTTTGCAAGCAAATAAATTTACCATGGAATCGCTTTTTAGCCTAGACAATCTTATTAGTCTTCTTACATTAACCTTTTTGGAAATCGTTTTGGGGATTGATAATATTATTTTCATTTCCATTACGGCTTCCCGATTGCCCAAAGAAAGTCAAGCGAAAGCCCGAAACATCGGTTTGGTCTTAGCCATGGTCTTCCGTGTCATCTTGCTTTTTGGTATTTCCATTTTGATTTCACTTCAAAAGCCATTCATGCACATTGATACCACATACTTTAAAGTTGCACCCACCGGTCAAGGCGTGATTTTGTTCATCGGAGGATTATTTTTGTTGTACAAGGCTACCAATGAAATCTTTATGAAACTAGAAGGGGAGGAGGAGCACAGTACTAAAGCCGGTAAGGCGATAAACAGTGTCGCTAAAGTAGTGACTCAAATTGCACTGATTAACCTAGTATTTTCAATTGATTCCATCTTGACGGCCATAGGTCTTTCAGATAATATGTGGATTATGATTATCGCCGTTGTGGTATCGGCTGTCATCATGATGGCCTTCTCGGGGCCTGTTGGCCGTTTTGTCAACAACCACCCGTCGCTTCAAGTCCTCGGATTATCTTTCTTGATTATGATTGGTTTTATGTTAATCGCCGAAGCTAGCCACGGTTCTGAACTAAGCATCCTTGGAAATAGTATCGGTGAGATCCCCAAAGGCTATCTATATTTCTCCATTGCATTCTCGCTCTTTGTTGAATTTATCAATATCAAAATGCGTAAGCGTAATAAGCCAGTAGACCTTAAGAGGTAAAATAGACTTCAGACGTTAGACGCTAGACGTTAGCTATTGAATTAAATCAAAAAGACCCTAAGGAATATTCCCTAGGGTCTTTTAATATTTCTAATGTCCAGCGTCTAACGTCTGACGTCTATTTTTTTATTGCCTTCGCTACGCCCAACAACTCCTTAGCGCCACCTTGTGGTAAGCCCAATACCTTCTTTTTAACCTTGCCTGACGCATCCATAAAGATTATCGTTGGGTAGCCTTCAATTGGATACATATTTGCCAAAGCAGGTCCTTCACCCGCCTCCATGTCGACACCAATCGACACGAAATTTGCATTGATGTAATCGCCCAACTCTTTATTAGGGAATACTTTGTTCTTTAATACTTTACATGGGCCACACCACGTCGTGTAGGCGTCCAACATGATTAATTTGTTTTCCTTCTTTGCCTTCTCTTTCGCCTGGCGAAATGTTCCCTCAAAGAATTTGACACCATCACCTTCCGCTGCGATAGCTGGGAGAGTTAAAAGGGATAGGAATAGGATGCTTACTAGTTTTCTCATTACAAGTTGATTTAGTCCGAAGTCAACAGTCCGGAGTGAATTTAAGGTATGACGTCTAATGTCCAACGTCTAACGTCTATTGTCTGATGTCTAATGTCTAATGTCTGACGTCTGTGTTAAATTCGTATAATTAAAACCAAAGGTTTTAATTATACGAATTTAACATCACCGGCATCACCAGCAACAACACATCTTCGTGCTCATCCTGGTCAGACGGGATAATTAAGCCAGCTTTATTTGGCTCACTTAATCTAATATCTACAAATTTCGAAGATAAATTTCCTAGTAATTCAGAGATCAATTTGGCATTAAAGCCGATCTCCATGTCCTTACCAGCATATTCGCAGGCCAACGACTCATTCGCCTCATTCGAGTAATCCAAATCCTCAGCAGATAATGTCAAGCTATTCGACGTTAACTTCAAACGAATCTGGTGCGTCGTCTTATTCGAGTAAATCGAAATACGCTTCACCGAACTCAAGAATTCCAAGCGATTTATCGTCACAATCTCATTGTTCTCCTTCGGAATCGCATTCTCATATTCTGGGAAACGCTCATCGATAATCCGACAAATCAACTGGAAACTTTCAAAACTAAAGAAGGCATTCGATGCACTAAATTCAACCGTTACTTGCGTGTCAGCCGTAGGCAATGTCGACTTCAATAAGGACAACGCTTTCTTAGGTAAAATTAAGCTACTCTGCGCCTCAGGACGTATATCCGTTCTGCGGTAACGTACCAAACGATGTCCGTCCGTCGCCACAAAATTCGTATGATCTCCCATCATTTGAATCAATACCCCCGTCATAGCTGGACGCATATCATCATTTGAAACGGCCAACAATGTATTCGAAATGGCCTCACCTAATGTTAATGCCGATAATGTAATCGATTGATTTTTGGCAACCTCTGGAATCCTCGGGAAATCAATTGGATTCTCACCACTTAATTTAAACCGACCATTTTGTGTCGAAATCTCCGCTCCAAATGTGCCTTGATCCGCGCCAATTGTTACCGGTTGATCCGGTAAACTACGCAACGTCTCCAACAATAAACGTGCCGGCAAGGCGATAGATCCATTCTCAAATCCCTCCACATCCAAGGTCGTAGTCATCACCGTCTGTAAATCAGACGCCGTTAATTTCAAGGTATTACCCTCCAATTCAACTAAAATGTTCTCCAAAATTGGGATGATTGGATTACTTGCGACTACCCCATTAATGGCGGAAATCTGCTTCAATAACACATTGGAGGCGACTAGAAATTTCATTGCTTATCGTTAATTTATGACGTACGTTTTCAAACCTCGAAGTTAAAAGAATTAAGCAACAAAGCCAAGCCCTTTAGCGATTGTATTTATTCCGGCGATAGAGCACCACCATCAAACTAAACAATCCACCAAACAAAATAGGCAGTAGCATATTTATGCCCTGCCAAAATCCCTTCTCTGCCTGAATCTTTCCTTTGTCCAAAGGACGAAGTCGGATGTTTTTGCTGCGGGCCAATAAAGCCTTTTGGTCATCCAATAGGTACTGTAATCCATTCAAGATAAAGTCGGCATTCGCAAAGGTATGCTTGGAAAATGGATCAAACCCCAAAGCCAACGGTCCCTTCGTTTCCGGATCAATGCCATTCAATGCAATGTCACCGTCACCTACCAGAATCAACCCACCCGCTTGATCGGATTCACCTAAAAACCCTTTTTGTAAACTATCGTTTGGCAAAGGCCTATTTTGAAATACCGACTTAAATCGACCCTCCAATAAATACGCAATTACCTGCGTACCCGCCTTATATTTTGCCGGATCAAAATCCTTGCCTGTTGATGCAAATGGCAAGGTCGCCGGTGCCTGCTGCACCTGTGTATAGGTACTCGTCTGTAATAATGGGGTCTTTTTTAAAGAATTAGCACTTGCTACCGTATCTATACTCGACACAAAGCGCCCATAGACCGCATCTAAATTCTTAGTTATCAACGTCGCCGGATTACCACGCAATAACGGAAACGCAGGCCAAGGCATTAATTCGATACGCGGTTTATTTCCATAATTTCCTATGGCCAACGGAATCGCCCCACACAATGACGCATCTTTCACCCAATTGCTATTCAAGCGTAATCCATATCGGTAGAAAAGAGCATTTAAGCCAACATCCATCACCGAACTTACCAAACCCTGATTCGCAATGGTATCCGTCCGCACACCCTCCATAAAGAAAATACCTTTACCTCCTTTGACCAAAAATTGATCAATCTTGTATTGATCCGACGGGCTGAAAACACGGTCTGGCTGAATCAAACAAATCGCATCCAATCCATCTAATGTCGCCGAAGCGCCTAAGTCAACTGGATATAAATCGTATCGCTTGCGTAAAGCAGCAATCAGACTTAACTGATTCACTGCCGGTATGTGATTGTAATCCATCAGAAAACCGATTCTCTTACGCTCCTTTTGCGCCAAGCTTTGAATTCCTTGCATAATCTCGTATTCCAATCCCTCAATCGACTGATTCAATACCTCTTGCGGATTCGCTAATTGATTGCCTTTAAGTAATAAAACGCCTACCGATCTTTCCCCTTTTGTTATTACTAAACCCGGAAAAGCCAATTGCTGCACCTGCTTTCCATCTTGCTTATTGACAATATTCGTCGGCGGTAACCCCAAGGAATCCAACTGAAATATCATCCGCTCCCGTTCCTGCTCATCCGGGTACTCCGCATACAAATCAATTTGCTCGATTTCGATAGTCTGAGGGCTTTGACTTTTTATATCTGCCAATATACTAATCGTCGCCTGCTCGAGACGCTTAAAGCCACCGGGAAGTCCATCTCCGCCTAAGTAAACTTGAATACGAATGGGCGCATCCAATGCCTGTAGGTTCGTCAGCGTAGATGCACTTAACGTAAATTTTTTATCCTCACTGATATCCCAACGCATACGAATGAATGGACTCGCAACTAGTAGCGCGATACCCATTCCAAGCCATAAGATCCAACGATTTTTTATCATACTTAGCTTTCAAAAAAGAAAAGCATTCCTTACAGAATGCTTTTCAATCTATCTTTTATTAAACGATCAATAAAATTTGTATCGCTTATCTTCAATTTTCGCATTTTCTTTAATTGCCTCATTGATGTAGAACGAAGTACGTTGCAAATTCATCGATTGAATTTGGTTTTTGTAAACCGAATAATCCGCTAAAGCAGGTGCTTCCATTGAATTAGTTTTCTCTGCGATAAACACGCCATTTTCGCCTACGAATACCGAACTACGTTTTCCATTTTTCAAACCTGCTATGCGGCCTAAGGCAATCGCATCTGGTCCAGCCGTATTTAACATACCGGCTGACAACGTAATATCTTGTACAGACTCAACCAATGCACCTGCACCATATTTCTGTGCAATTTGCTCCAATGTACCTTTGATTCCCGCAAGCTTCGTTGAAATCT
Source organism: Aquirufa sp. (assembly GCF_964796385.1). NCBI lineage: Bacteria > Pseudomonadati > Bacteroidota > Cytophagia > Cytophagales > Flectobacillaceae > Aquirufa > Aquirufa sp. Next base: position 29,458 of record NZ_CBAUBA010000020.1, read on the forward strand.
GCTCACCTTTCATTTGATTACGAACCATGGCAGTCAACTCCTCACGGAAGTCATTCACTTTTACATTTTCTTTCTCTGTTTTTCCAGTTAAATAAGCCACAATGTATTGATTATCTTGTTCGAAAACTTTCTTCGAACCATCACCTATCGACGTGTTATCATCAAATGCCCAACGAACAATTTCACGTGCATTACTTAAATTATTGATCGCTGAGGAATTCTCTAATAAACGTTCAGCACGCATCATGATAATGTTTTTGTCTTTCTTTATCGCAACTTCAAATGCAGCTTGTGTTCCGTTTGCATTCGCAAAAGCATCTGCTTGTGTGAATATTTTATCCAATGTAGCCTGTGAAGGAGCAATCGTTTTGTTGATGGCTGCCAATTTATAGCTCGTATTTGTTTTGGCATCTGTTACTTTAACTACGTGGAAACCGAAATCAGTTTCAATCACACTTGGCATTAGACCAACACCATTATAGCCAAACAATTCTTTTTCAAATGATTTGACCATTGACCCATTATTTTTGAAATAACCTAAATCACCACCATTTTGAGCAGTGCCATCCATGCCATTCATTTGAGCCAATGTCTCAAAACTTCCACCACCTTTAACTTGCGTTAAAATAGCCTCCGCACGTTGTCTTGCCTGTGCTTTCGCCGAATCGGATTTATTGGCAGGAGCAATCAAAATATGACTAGCACGCATCGTAAACAATGAGTCTTTCTTCACGCCACCATATTTATAGATCGAGTACGTTAACCCTTCTTTAAATGGACCATAGATTCCACCCACTTGGAAAGTACCTAGTTGAGTTTTAACCACTTCTGGAATTTCAGCATAAGGTAATAAATATGGAGTCCGCACATCTGAATTTAACATCGCAAATGCTGAGTCATTCGGTGCAACCGCTAAATCTTTCGCTAATTTTTTGATTTGTGAATAGAATTCGGCTGTGTCTTGCTTCGTTGGAATAACGGGGAAAGTTGCATACTGAATTGAACGTGTATTTGTTCCCTTGTATTGATCTTTATGCTTAGCTAAATAATCTTCCAATTGCGAATCTGTCACTTTAACAGTAGAGTCCGAAACAGAGAAGAACGGTACATATAAGAAACGCGCATTGAATTTAGAAGTTTGTGCTTGGTATTCTTTCGCCGCATCTGCCTGTGTCACGTAGTTCGACATACGCATTAAATTCTCATACTTCGCGCGGATACGATCTTGTGCAATTGATTTCTCAAAACTCGCCCAGCCTTGTTGTTGTTGTGCCGGCATTGTCTTCAAATTCTTTAAAAACTGAATGACAAAGGACTTGTCAAATTGACCCGTTTGTGGATTAGTGAATTGCTGGCGCACCGAAGGATGAATGTAATTTCCTTGAACCATATCAATTAATTCTTCCTCTGAAACACGTAATCCCAACGCATCAAACTCTTTTTTATAAGCAATATCCAAAACGTATTGGTTCCAAACTTGATCACGAATCATCGTCGCCTCTTGCTCGGATGGGCCTTTGCCTGTTTGTGCTGTGTAATTAGCCGTCGCCTCTTCTACCTTTTTTTGGAAATCTTGAATGAGAATACTTTCACCGGCAATATTGCCAACCTCCTGTGAGCTTCCGCCAAACAAGGATGATTTTCCTTGGAAAATATCACTTCCTATGAGAAACAACACTAAACTGATCGCGATAGCCGCTGCTGCAACCCCTGATTTCTCTCTAATTTTTGTAATTAATGCCATTGGTATGAATAAATAATTGTTTTTAATTTCTCTTTAATTGCCGATAATTTCGTGAACAAAAGAAACGCAAAATAATCACATTTCTATTCAAAAAGCAAGTCGGAACTAAACTAATCTATGCCTTTAAGGTCTTTGTCAAACTTTCTAGGAACCGATCTGCAATGGATTGGTCTATGCCTAAACTTGGCAGTAGCCGTAAGGTGTGTTTTCCGGCATACCCGCAAAAGATGTGATGGGTGTTCAATAACGTATCACGCACTGGTCCTACGGGGATTTCAAGTTCAATTCCAATCATCAAACCACGGCCACGAACTTCCTTGATTCCGGAGATTCCTGCCAATTCCCCCATCAGGTAATCACCTACCTTTGTTGAATTTTCAAGTAATTTTTCTTCCTGAATGATGTCTAAAACCGCATTCGCCGCCGTGCAGGCTAAGTGATTTCCACCAAATGTCGTCCCCAATAATCCATAACTTGCTTGAATATGTGGTGCGATTAAAACGCCACCGATCGGAAAACCATTTCCCATGCCTTTCGCAGTAGTCATCATATCGGGATGAATATCGGCAAATTGGTGTGAAAAGAATTTACCAGAACGTCCGTAACCACATTGCACGGAATCTAATATTAATTGCGCGCCCGTTTCATCACAACGTGTTCTTAACGCTTGTAAAAATTGGTTTGAAGCGACGTGTATTCCACCTACGCCTTGAATTCCTTCAACAATTACTGCTGCTGTTTCTTCGGTAATTACCTGTGCCAAACTCTCAATTTGATTGAATGGGTGGAAGCTTACATGCGAAGTGTCATTGATGGGAGCGACGATGCTTGGGTTGTCGGTGACTGCCACCGCACCCGCCGTTCTTCCATGAAATGCTTTGGTAAATGAAACTACTTTCTTGCGTCCTGTATGAAATGAGGCCAATTTTAAGGCGTTCTCATTTGATTCGGCTCCGGAATTTGTTAGGAATAATTGGAAGCTTGGGTATCCCGAAATGCGACCTAATTTTTCGGCTAATTCTTCCTGACCTGAAATGATAATTGAGTTTGAATAGAATCCAATGTTGCGCAGTTGCTCCGTCATCTTCGCCACATAATGTGGATGCGAATGCCCGATGGAAATCACCGCATGACCTCCATATAAATCTAAATATTCCTGCCCATCTTTTGCCCATACCGTACTTCCCTGTGCTTTCACAAGTTCGATCGGGTAAAGTGGGTAAACGTCGAATAGTTTCATAGTATAGTCATCAGTCACTAGTCGCTAGTCACTAGTCGCTAGTTTATATTTATTCTTACCTCTTATTTGTCACTTCTCACATCCAACCTCTAACCTCTAACGTCCAATGTCTAACGTCTAGCGTCTAACGTCTAAAAATTTGCTGCTTTGAGCCTCAACCCCGCTGATTCGTCCCAGCCGAGCATTAGGTTCATGTTTTGAACGGCTTGACCTGAGGCGCCTTTTAACAGGTTATCGATCACGGAGCTAATTAAAATTTGGCCTTCGTGAACTTCTAGGTGCAAAAAGCATTTGTTCGTGTTGACCACTTGCTTGACATCCACCGCTTGGGGGCTGACAAAAACAAAGGGCGAATCGCGGTAGTAGTTTTCGAATAAATCAATAGCCTCTTCCTGAGTTCCCGCGAAATCCGTGTACACATTCGCCATAATTCCCCGCGTAAAATTACCGCGATATGGAATGAAGTTGACCTTAGGCACAGGGTACTCAGACCCCAAAACCATGCCTATTTCTGTCAAATGCTGATGTGTGAAGGCTTTATATATGCTAATATTATTGTTTCTCCAGGAGAAATGACTCGTTGGTGATAATGCCTGACCTGCACCCGTCGACCCCGTAATCGCCGAAACATGCACGGCTGATTTGATCAATCCCGCGGTGGCTAATGGCAACAAGGCTAATTCGATTGATGTGGCAAAACAACCCGGATTGGCAATTTTATTCGCAGTACGGATTTTTTCTTTTTGAAATTCAGGTAGCCCATAGATAAAACCTTCCGATTCATCCCGGAAATCTGTGCTCAAATCTATGATTTTGGTATGCCAAGGAACCTCGTTGGCCGCTAGGAATTTCTTTGATTCCCCATGTCCAGAACATAAAAACAATACATCCACAGGACATAGCTGATCGCAGAATCGCACATGCGTCGAGCCTAGTAAGTCGGTGTGCACATCTGAAACCAATTTCCCAGCCTGTGAATTTGACATAATACACGTCAAAACTACATCGGGGTGGTTCACCAAAATGCGGAGTAATTCACCTCCCGTGTAACCTGCCGCACCTACGATTCCGATCTTTGCCATTAGTTTGATTCGTTAACTTTCCGGTGGATCATGGTTTGGTTCGAAACAATTTTCGAGAATCCACGCACATCATCGCCCGTCCAGGCTTTATTCATTTCGCCATATGCACCAAATGCAGATGACATTAAGTCAAATTTAGACTCAATTCCGGTTACTTGGAATTGGTACGGCGACAATACCACATGTACCGTTCCCGTCACATTATCTTGGGTATCTGCTAGAAATGTTTCAAAATTACGCATTACGGGCTCTAAGAATTGGCCTTCGTGCAACAAGGTTCCATACATATCACCAATGTTCTGCTTCCAGTATAATTGGTGTTTAGTCAATACATGTTTCTCTAATAAATGATGCGCCTTGATGATGATTAATGGGGCAGGAGCCTCAAAACCCACACGTCCTTTGATGCCAATAATCGTATCGCCCACGTGAATATCCCGACCGATCGCATAGGCACCCGCTCTAGCAGTCAATTCGCGAATCGCATCTACCGTGCTTGGGAAGGTGTTTCCGTCGATGCCCACTAATTGGCCATATTCAAATTGTAAAGATATTTTAGTTGGCTTAGTTTCGGTCAACTGCGTTGGCCAAGCTTCTTCCGGTAAATAACCATCCGAAGTCAGGGTTTCTTTTCCGCCAACGGACGTTCCCCAAAGACCTTTGTTGATGGAATAGGTCGATTTATGCCATTCCTGAACGACACCTTTAGATTTCAAGTAGTCGATTTCAGCTTCACGTGATAATTGTAAATCGCGAATTGGGGTAATAACCTCGCATTCAGGTGCAAGTATACGGAAGACCACATCGAAGCGCACTTGGTCATTTCCGGCACCTGTACTGCCATGCGCAATTGCTTTTGCGCCAATCTTTGCTGCATATTTAGCTACGGCTGTGGCTTGAAAAACACGCTCAGCAGATACAGAAAGTGGATATGTATTGTTTTTCAACACATTGCCAAACACTAAATATTTGATGCAGTCTTGGTAATACGATTCAACGACATCCAAAGTTACATGGGATGTAACGCCTAAGGAATATGCTTTTTCTTCAATGGTTTTTAATTCTTCAGGAGAGAATCCGCCGGTGTCAACTAAGGCTGAATGCACTTCCATTCCGCGTTCCTCTGTTAAATATTTGACACAATAGGAGGTATCTAATCCGCCACTAAAGGCTAAAATTACTTTCGGCTTGCTCATATTTACTTCGTTTTTCCTTTCGAATGGAAAGGCATTAATAATTTTTCTTTCATTTTTTTCAGCTGCATGAAATCGGCAATATTCTTCAAGAATATCCACTTCTCATCTTTTTCAACATTGCCATCAGCTTGGTTTGGGTCGAAAATCATGCCCGTACACAAGCAGATTTTACGTTCTGTACGAGTCAAAATATCATAATTCACGCAGGATTGACAACCTTTCCAGAAATTGTCATCTACGGGCAACTCGGAAAAGGTCGTTGGCTCATAGCCTAGGTCGCTATTGATTTTCATCACAGCGAGCGAGGTGGTTATACCAATGATTTTTGCGTCGGGATAGCGTTCGCGCGACAATTGGAACGCTTTTTCTTTGACAGCTTTGGCTACGCCAAATTGCCTGTGACTAGGTCTGACGATTAAACCTGAGTTAGCAACAAATTTACCATGTTGCCAGGTTTCGATGTAGCAAAAGCCTACAAATTCGCCCGTAACATCATCGGTAGCGATGATTGCTTTGCCTTCCGACATCTTCTCTTGAAGGTAATCAGGGGTTCTTTTGGCGATTCCGGTGCCTCTTGCTTTGGCAGATTCCGCCATTTCGTGGCATATTGATTCCGCTAAGTCATAATGGGATTGACTGGCGACTTGAACAGTGTATGAATTCATGAATGATAATCAGAAATAAATAATTTATTGAGTACGTGAAACTGTACAGGGTATCAAACCCTGAAAATAAACCTTCGTCGTCGGACGGAGGTAATGACGTATTTCATTGAATTATTTATCTTCATGTTCTTGTTAAACAGCGGATAAAGCCGCTAATTTGTCGCCAATTAAGCGCCAAATTTCACTAATTTGATGGGTAATTCCCAATAAACCTTCAATTATTTCATGGAAAATAATAATTCCTTGAGCACGGATCAGTTGATCTACGCATATGCCTCCGGTGTTTTTCCGATGGCGGATGCGGAAACGGGAGATGTAAATTGGTATCGACCTGATCCTCGGGCGATTATTCCTATCGAAACTTACCAGCCAGGACGTTCGCTCAAACCCATACTTAATAAGGGTATTTTTGAGATTCGGGTGGACCACCAGTTTAGACGCGTGATGGAATTTTGTGCTGCGCCGCGCGCGCATGAGTCGGAAACATGGATTTCCGCTGAGATTATTGACGTATATACCGCATTACATGAAATGGGTCTAGCTCATTCCGTTGAAGCTTATGTAGCGGGGGAGCTGGTGGGTGGATTGTATGGTGTACATATGGGTGCTGCTTTTTTTGGTGAATCCATGTTCACGCGAGCATCCAATGCCTCCAAGGTTTGTTTTCATCATTTGATTTCAATTTTACGCGCTAATCAGTTTGAATTGTTGGATTCTCAGTTTATGAACAATAATGTGCAGCGTTATGGGGCAATTGAGATTTCGCGATCAGTCTATGAAAAACGTTTGGCAAAAGCGATTAATCGCCCATGTAGTTTTGTATTTTAAACGCGCTTTTAGACCACATTTCAACGGAAAGGGCTAAATTGCATTTTCATTTTTTACCCTATGTCAAAACCAATTCTCGTTATCAAGTTCGGTTCGTCTTCCATCACCCATGCAAATGGGGAGGTTAATGAACTGACATTAGCGAAAATTGCCGAGCAAGTTGCTTCGTTAAGTTCACAGTATTCCATCGTTTTAGTTTCATCAGGTGCTGTGGCTGCGGGTAAATCAGCGTTGCATAATTATAAGGCTACACTTTCAGAACGGAAGGCTGCGGCTGCCATCGGTAATCCAATTTTGATCGCGAAATACAGTCATTACTTCCAAAAATATGGCATTTCGATTGCGCAAAGTTTGTGTGAACGCCATCATTTTTCGGAAAGAGAATCCTTTCTACAATTGAAGGAAACGTACCAGGAATTATGGCGAAGTGGGGTAATTCCCATTGCGAATGAAAATGATGTAGTTAGTAATGTCGAGTTAAAGTTTTCGGATAATGATGAATTAGCGACATTGATTGCGACGGGATTTGGGGCGGAGAAATTATTGATATCTACGTCGGTAGGTGGTTTATTAGATGCGCAAGGTCAGATCATCCGTCATGTAGAACGCATTGATGCGGATATTTTACATGTGGTTAATTCGGATACATCGAGTACCGGTTTGGGAGGGATGATTTCCAAATTAACCTTTACGCGGTTAGCGACACGGATGGGAATTAAGGTCGTTATTTTCGGACTTGATCAGGGTCAGGGAATCGTAGATGCCCTCCATGAAGAAATAGGCACGGTTTTCGAGGCACAGGAGGCTTCATTTACGGCTCGCCAAAAATGGTTAGCCTCCGGAAGTCTAATTGCCGGCAAAGTAGTCTTAGACAAAGGTGCTGTAAAAGCCATCCAAAATCGCAAAAGCTTATTATCAGTGGGCGTCATCGAATACCTCGGCGAATTCGACAAAGGCGAAGTGATCGAAATCCTAGATGCCCAAAAAAATCCAATCGCCGTCGCCCGCGCCCGCTATTCTAAATCAGAATTGCAGCAGGCAAAGCAGGGGATGGAAGTTGCGCATGCGGATGACATCGTTCTTTATTAGACGCTAGACTTTAGACGTCAGACGCTGGACTTTGCACTGATTTTGTAGAGACGCGATACTTCGCGTCTAGTTATCAAAATATATGTTTATTGATTTTATAAACTCTTTATCAGTTTTTCATTTATAGAATCCCTCTTATTTCTTTTCCTTTACTTCCCATGAAGAATCAAAGGAAATTCGAAAATCTGTTAGTCTGGCAACGCTCAGTACCTCTGACCAAAAAAATCTATTTTCATTTTAATGTATCAGACGATTTCGGATTTAGAAATCAGATTCAGCATGCAGCCATTTCAATTTCCAATAACATAGCAGAAGGTTTTGATCGTAAATCAGACCGGGAGTTTAAGCGTTTTTTAGCGATTGCTTTAGGCTCCCAAAGTGAAGTTAAATCAATGGTTATTACTGCTTTTCACTTAAGTTACATTAATGAAGAGGATCAACAGGAACCAGTTGGTCAAATCGATGCCATCGGTAAAATGACAAATTCCTTGATCAATTTCTTAACCAAGGAATTAGAAAAAAATAAATAATATTTTGTCCAACGTCTAACGTCCAACGTCTAACGTCCAACGTCCAACGTCTAACGTCCAACGTCTAACGTCTAACGTCCAACGTCTAGCGTCCAACGTCCAGCGTCTAACGTCTAAGATATAACAACCGCTCTCCCACTCTCTACATCCGCCTCCACAGCCTTGTACTTCACATTTTCCTTGATGCTGCCATCAATGTACTGAACCGTAACGCGCTGATTTCTGTCCGCGATTTTAATCGCCTGACGTGGTGCGACACGCTCTTGAGTCGCTTCGGATGGGTCGTAATATCCGGGATTTTCTTGTGCGCCAGATAGGCCGCCCAACAACGACGACAATGCCTCATCTTTGCTCATCTGTAATTTAGGAGTCTTTTCTTTCGGTGCTTTTGCCGCCGATTGATTCGTCGACTGCACCGCCGGAATCTCCGCCTTAACCACAAAACTAATCGTGTCCATATTCACCCGAGCCACAAAACGTTGGAATAAATTCACCGCCTCAAATTTGTAAATCAACAAGGGATCTTTTTGCTCGAATACGGCATTTTGCACCGACTGCTTTAAGTCGTCCATCTCGCGTAAATGCTCTTTCCACTCTTGGTCAATTAATGTCAACGTAATGAATTTCTCCATCTCAGTAATCACTTCCTTACCCTGTGAAAGAATTGTTTTATCCGCATCCACCACAATTCCAGTGACCATTTGGCCATTTGAAATAGGTACTTGAATGCCTGAAAATCCCTGACGTTTTGCCTCTTCCGCCACTTGAATCACCTGATTCGAAATCACCTCATTCTTCGCTTTATAGTGCTGCTCCGCCGCCAAAAATAATTGTTCCGTCTTGCGATCAGGTGCCAAACGACTAAATTCCTCCGCCGTAAACGGAGGCTCCATACCCAAAATCTCAATCACCTTTAATTCTAATTCGGTGTAGTCGGTGTAGTTTGCCGACAAATCTTGGCACACGTCAAATAAAATATTAACGATGTCCAACGATAAACGCTCGCCCAAAAGTGCATTTTGCCGACGTTTATATATAGCATTTCGTTGGTAATTCATCACGTCATCGTATTCCAATAACCGCTTCCGAATACCAAAGTTATTTTCCTCCACTTTCTTCTGCGCACGCTCAATCGACGACGTAATCATCGAGTGCTGGATCACTTCTCCCTCTTCCATCCCCAAACGATCCATCACTTTAGCAATACGATCCGACCCAAACAAACGCATTAAATTATCCTCCAAAGACACAAAGAATTGAGACGAACCCACATCCCCTTGACGTCCCGCACGACCACGCAACTGGCGATCGACGCGACGCGATTCATGTCGCTCCGTTCCTATAATAGCCAAACCTCCCGAAGCTTTCGATTCTGGACTTAACTTAATATCCGTTCCACGACCCGCCATGTTGGTCGCAATCGTAACCTTGCCCGATTGACCCGCTTCCGCCACAATCTCCGCCTCGCGCGCATGCTGTTTGGCATTCAATACATTGTGCTGAATCTTGCGAATACTCAATAATCGACTCAATAATTCTGAGTTTTCAACAGACGTTGTACCCACTAAGACCGGTCGGCCTGCCGTAACTAATTCCTGAATCTCCTCCGCAACGGCATTGTATTTTTCGCGGACCGTACGGTATACTTTGTCCTCATGATCCTTTCGTTGAACCACACGATTGGTTGGGATGGATACGACGTCCAACTTATAAATCGTCCAAAACTCACCCGCCTCTGTTTCCGCTGTTCCCGTCATACCACCTAATTTATGGTACATCCGGAAATAATTTTGCAAGGTAATTGTCGCGTAAGTCTGCGATGCATCCTCCACATTTACGCCCTCCTTTGCCTCAATCGCCTGATGTAATCCATCTGAATACCGACGACCCTCCATCACACGACCCGTTTGCTCATCCACAATCTTCACTTTGCCATCGACCAAGATATATTCGGTATCTTTTTCGAATAGGGAATAGGCTTTTAATAACTGGCTCACCGTATGAATACGGGATGCTTTTTCATTGTATTCTGAAATGAGCTGCTCCTTTTGAGCTAATCGCTCACTATCGTTCAAGTCCTTATTTTGCTCGATTTTAGTTAAATCAATCGATAAGTGAGGTAAAACGAAGAAATCAGGATTTTCTGTATTCCCACTCATAAAGGCCAAACCTTTTTCAGTCAATTCAACCTGATTGTTTTTCTCCTCAATCGTAAACAATAAAGGCTCATCCGCTTGTGGCATCAGTTTTTGATTCTCTGCCAAATAGATCGATTCCGTCTCATTCATTAATTGCTTCATGCCGCTTTCTGACAAGAATTTAATTAATGGTTTCGACTTAGGAAGTCCGCGGTGAGCACGAAATAACGCTAACCCACCTTCTTTGCGATCTCCCGCAGCGATCAATTTTTTAGCCTCAACTAAGAAATTTTGTACGATTTGTTTTTGGGCTTCAACCAATTTGTGAACGCGCGGTTGGAACGCCTCAAACTCCTGTTCATCACCTTTCGGAATCGGTCCCGAAATAATTAACGGGGTACGCGCATCATCAATCAATACAGAATCGACCTCATCCACCATCGCAAAATGGTGTGGTCTTTGCACCTGATCTTCTAGACTTCGTGCCATATTATCGCGCAAATAATCGAAACCAAATTCGTTATTTGTGCCATACGTAATATCCGCCATATAGGCTTGTCGGCGCTCATCCGTATTCGGCTCATGCTTATCAATGCAATCCACTTTCAAGCCATGGAATTCAAACAAAGGTGCATTCCACTCGGAGTCACGTTTCGCCAAGTAATCATTGACAGTTACAATATGTACGCCACGTCCTGCTATCGCATTTAGGTAAGTGGGAAGTGTAGAAACCAACGTCTTACCCTCACCCGTACCCATTTCAGAGATTTTTCCTTGATGCAAGACAATACCACCGATCAACTGTACATCGTAATGTATCATCTCCCAAGTAATCTGATTGCCTGCCGCGAGCCATTGATTATGCCAAATTGCTTTTTCGCCCTCAATAACCACATTGGCTTTTTTGGATGCGATAAATTTATCTTCAATGGTAGCCGTAACGACTAATTTTTTATTCTCTGTAAATCGACGTGCCGTTTCCTTTACAACAGCAAAGGCTTCGGGCAAAATGTCAAGAAGCACAATTTCCAATTGCTTGTTGCGCTCTTCGTTTAATTTATCAATTTGTTGGAAAAATGTCTCCTTTTCATCCACATCAGCCGTAGCCATTCCTTGCGTATGCAATTCAGTAATTTGCGTGTCGATTTCCAAGAGAAATTCGGCAATACGCTGTTTAAACTCGGAGGTTTTGCCACGAAGTGCATCATCTGAAATCTCATGCAGCTGAGCGTAGGCGTCTTTAATTTTATCAACAATCGGAAGAATTACTTTGATGTCGCGGTCCGATTTAGTACCAAATATCTTTGTAACGGTTTTGCTTAGTATCGAAAACATGTTTGACAGTGCCTACCTAGGCTTGGTGAAAATTTAAATTGCAATTTACCAATTTGAATTTTTATCCGTGCTATGTTGGATCAATTAATCCAATATTTTTGAAAATTTGAACCTATAATTGGTTTATTTTGTATTCCAAATTTCATTTTCCATGGCTGATTATCCCGTATCACCCCGCCGTACCCCGCGCAAAAAGTTAAAAATGCCAATATTTGGTGGCATGATGGGTGGATCCTCTTCAGGTCCTGCAGTTACAGGAAAGAATTTCACTACCTATCTGATTGCTATTGTTGCTGTCGCATTAATTGCACAAATCTACTTGCCTCAATTCTGGGCTGAAAATTTATATGACTCTCCAGATGAACTGACTGAGATGACTTTAGATGGAGCGATTCGAAAGAAGTATGCGGACGCCTCAAATAAAAATGAAATCCACTACATTTTAGTTGTTAAAGAAAAGGGGAACACGCGAAAAAAAATTGATTTGTATTTAGCTGACCCCAATTTTTTCGATCAGGTAGCTGTTCCTTTTCGTGTCAAAAAAGAAGCCGGTAGCCTCGCAGTGCGTGTTACACGCTTTGCCAAACCCGATACCATATTGAATATTAACCTGTTAAAAAAATAATCAATTAGTTGATTATTCGGTTTTTACTTTTATATTTGCGTTATAACTTACATTTTATGCCTAGCGCATCACCATCAAACGTTAGACATCTTCTATCCAGAACATTGTTCGGTTTTTCAGCGAATGACTATGAAAAAGCGATGGGTTATGGGTCGTTAATTTCTTTAGTGGATCAAGCTTTATTAGCCCCAGTTCCACTTCCTGCAGCTCCTAATGCGTGGGTTTCGCTCGTTCCTGCTCAGGCCCAACAAAGTTCCGGCGATGCTGGACGCTGGTATACGGAATTAACGCAATGGTGGAATAAACGCATGTATACACAAGGGTTAAGCATGCAAGAAAAAGTCGTTTTATTTCTGCATAACCATTTTTCCTGTGAACGTGACAAGGTGAATTATCCCCAGTACATGTATCAGCAGAATCAGTTGTTTCGGAAATTTGCCTTTGGAAATTTCAAACAGCTTGTAAAAGAGATTAGTGTAGATCCTACCATGCTGATCTACCTTGATGGTAACAATAGCCGCGGGGCAGCCCCAAATGAAAATTATGGTCGTGAATTATTGGAACTTTTTACGATCGGTATCGGTAATTATTCAGAGAACGATGTTAAACAAGCTGCTAAAGCTCTCTCAGGATATCAAGTGCGTGGCTTAACGGTTACCTATGATCCAGCCCGTTCCTACACAAATGCTTCGCTTACCATTCTAGGTAAAACAGCCAAATTTAATGTCAATTCGTTAGTCGACTTAATTTTCGAGCAGAAAGCAACGGCTGAATTTATATGTCGCAAGATTTACCAACATTTCGTATACTATAAAGCGGATGAAGTTTTTGTAAAAAAAATGGCAGACGTTTTTCGGTCCAATAATTTTGAGCTGAAACCGGTATTTCGATTTTTGATGCTTTCGGATGAGTTTTACCAACCAAGTATTTTGGCTAGTAGGATAAAAAATCCACAAGAATTAATGATCGGTTCATTAAAGCTTCTGCAAATACCAGTGCCAGATTGGAACAATGTGTTTGAGCTAGCAAGAACGCTGCAAATGCAATTGTTTCAACCACCTGATGTCGCGGGCTGGCCCGGACAACGGGAGTGGATTAGCTCGACGACCTATTCGCACCGAGGCGGATTTACGGATTCGTTGCTATCTGGAAAGCGGTTCAATGGTGCTAATGTTACGGGCAAATTGAATCCTTTGGTATATGCGCGAAGTTTTGCCAACTGCGAGAAAGCGGTGGCCTTTGTCAATCAACTCATTGACCTATTTATAGTATTTCCAATTTCGGATACTAAGCGGGCGTTTTTGCTAGAAACGATGTTGGAAGGCACGATTGCGGCCAATTGGTCTACAAATACACCTCAAGCAGATGTGCGTATTGCTCGTTTAATTAAGGCGATGATGCGCATGCCCGAATATCAATTGAACTAAGGATGAAAAAGAAGATCAGTCGGCAATCATTTTTACAATCAATGGCAGTTTTGTCCGGAGGTGTTACTTTTGGTATCGGTTCGATGCCAGGTAAAGCCTTTGCACAGATTCCTTCTGCTCTTGCAGGTCAAGCAGAGCCAGGAAAAGTTTTAGTTATCATTCAGTTGGGTGGAGGTAATGATGGATTAAATACCGTGATTCCAGGAGAAGACGATAAATATTACACTGCCCGTCCCAACATTGCTATTCCAAAAGCAAGTGCCCTTAAGTTAGATAAAGACATGTATTTGCATCCCTCGATGGTGGGAATTAAAAAATTATATGATGCGGGCCAAGTGGCTATTGCCCAAAATATTGGGTACCCGAACCCGAATCGCTCGCACTTTAGAGCTACAGATATTTGGAATACAGGTTCTGCTTCAAACGTGGTTTTGGAGGAAGGTTGGGCCGGCCGTTATTTACTGACGCAGTATCCTAATTTCCCGATTCAAATGCCTAAGCATCCGATGGCGGTTCAATTGGGCTCTGTTGAATCCTTGGCCTTTCAGTCAGATCTTGGCCGTTTTGGTACTGTTTTTGAAGATCCGAACCTATTTTATCAATTGGTAAATGGGTCAACTGCCGATATGGATGCTCCGCCGAAAACGCAGGCAGGAGAGGAGTTGGGTTTTTTAAATCAAGTGGCAGCAGCTTCGATTCAGTTTGCTACGGTCATTCAGTCCAGTGCGGCTAAAGGAAAAAATTCGTTAACCTACCCAAGTACAGGTTTAGGTAGGCAGTTAGGAATCGTGTCAAAGTTGGTGTCTGGAGGCTTAAACACCCCCATTTATTTAGTTAATATAGGTGGATTTGATACGCATACAAATCAACTAACGCAGCATGCCAATTTGTGGCGGACGATTTCAGAGGCTGTATCTGCTTTTCAAACAGATTTGAAAAATCAAAATTTGGCTGATCGGGTAAGTGTTATGACATTTTCGGAGTTTGGCCGACGCATCAATCAGAATGGTTCATTAGGTACCGATCATGGAACGGCCGCGCCTATGTTTGTTATTGGAAAAACTGTTCGTGGAGGTATTTTGGGTGCTAATCCGGATTTAACTTCCGTGGATGCGAATGGTGATTTGAAATTTAAATACGATTACCGTCAAGTATATAGTACTGTTTTACGGGATCACCTTGGCTTAGATAATGTGCGAACGGCGACGATTTTTCAATCTACCTTTGAGCGACTTCCTTTATATAACAATTCGATCGAGGGAATGCCTGAGCAACATACGATGGAATTATTGGTGCCTTGGCCGAATCCGATTCGCCAAACTGGCTTGATTCAATATGGTATTTTTGTGGAGACGGATATTTTACTTGCAGTTTATGATATTCAAGGCCGCTTAATCCTGAACTTGTTTGAAGGAAAGCGCGCGGTAGGTTCTTATTCTGTGACTTTGGAGGGTTCTTTGCTAGCCTCAGGTCATTATATTCTGAGTTTGCAAAATCTTCGTGGTGGCCGAATAACACGAAGCATCCAGATTCAAAACGATTAATTTTTTCCGGCCAAGCAATATTTGTTACCTTTGATGAATCAAATGCAGGCAACAATTCTACATTTTGGTCGTTATTCATCAAATTTTAACTAATGCGTTTATTTCTGCTGGTAAGTTTATTTTTGATCCGTTTTGCTTCAATGGCTCAAAGTCCGTTTTGGTTTTTAGGTCAACGGGCTGGTGGGTATACCGATCGCTTTGATGCCCATTCTACTGTTTCGATCGGTATGGGATCTTCGAATTATATAGGTGATTTAGCCCCTTTAGGTGGTTTTGCACAGGCCGGAATTCAGTCGATGCGCTGGAATCTAGGAGCTCAATTTACACGTCATTTTTCAAAAAATTTCAGTGCTCGATTTGGTTTGTCGTATGTGCGACTTGCCGGGGACGATAATTATTTTGATCAAAATGGGGACTTTTCAGGCAGTTACTACCGCAATTTGCATTTTCAAAATGACTTAAAGGAGTTAACTATTTTAGGTGTTTTTGAACTGATGGGTAATAAAGAATTCATTCGCAAAAGACCCCAATTTGCACCATATGTAATGGCGGGAATTGCGGCATTTTCACATGACCCCCGGGCTCGAAAAGATGCTTTTATGTCGAATGGAACATTAGTTAAAGGAAATTGGATTAGTTTACATGGTCAAAATACCCCATCCGAAGGAAATTCCTACAGTTTGGTGGGACTGGCCATTCCGGTGGGCGTAGGTTTTCGCTACCGTTTGACGGATGATTTTGATCTTGGTTTTGAAATCATGCACCGTGTGGCGTTTAGTGATTATTTGGATGATGTTTCGGATAATCGGAATCAGGTACCTGCGGCAACTAGTTTTTATACGAATCGTTCTATACTTAGCGTTGCGCCTAACACTTTAGCGGTTCGAAATACGACCAAACCCGCTGTGGTTCCCGAATATTCATGGGGAGTAGATCAGTATTTTACCACCCAAATTCAGTTGGTATATCATATTCCTAAAAAGTAGTCTGTTGAATCGTTTTCTTCTTTTTGTGGGTTTATTTCTGAGCTGTCTGACGTTTGATACACTTGCACAACGCTGGGCGTTATCGGCCGCGACAGGGATGAATTTATATAAAGGAGATGTTAGTGATTGGAAGTTAATTCCGAATTTGAATCAATTGAAAGTTATTTCAACAGCGGTAAAATTCAATGTACGCTATCAACGTACGCAGGCATTTGCTTACCGGGCTCAAATTAGTTTAGGTCGAATTAGTGGAGCAGGAATTAATAATCCCGGTCCAAACCCCTCCCTTAGGTCTACTTACTTTACTTCACCTTTAGTAGAGATGTCTGGTATCGTAGATTATAATTTCTTGGATTACCAGACTGATAAAAAGATTAAAAACTGGTCTCCTTACGTGTATGGTGGATTGAGTTATCTCTTTGCTAGTCCAAAGGGTAGTTTTGGTTCAACCACACCATTTTTCACTTGGGCTATCCCGTATGGCGTGGGGGTGAAGTATCAATTAACTCCTCGGTTGGGATTGCAGTGGGAGTTTGGCTCGAGTAAGGCATTTTCGGATATGCTGGATAATACGCCCTCGGAGGGTGGGAGTGTCAGTAACTTTACGACCCAACAAACGGATCAGGTTTTACAGAGTTCAATTACCTTAACGTATGTAATCAAATCCGTTTTTTGTCCTCGCGAATAATCCCTACCTTTGCCACCTATGTGTAAGTTTAGTTAATTGTGAATCAGAATTTAAAAGAATCTATTGACCTAGGCAATCTGCCGGCGCACATTGCCGTTATTATGGACGGGAATGGTCGGTGGGCAAAACAGCAGGGTTTTACGGATCGTATTTTTGGTCACCGTAACGCGTTAACAGCCGTTCGGGAGACGATTGAGGGTTGTGGGGAATTGGGCGTGGGTTGTTTAACCTTGTATGCTTTCTCTACGGAGAACTGGAATCGTCCACAATCTGAAGTAAAGGCATTAATGAGTTTGTTGATCAGTACCATTCACGATGAATTACCATCGATGATGAAAAATAAAGTACGTTTGCGGGCGATTGGTGATTTAAGTTCGTTGCCTGTGAACTCCCAAAAGGTTTTGCAGGATGCGATAAACCAAACGGCTGAAAATACGGGTTTGACTTTAGTTTTGGCCTTATCTTATTCAGGTAAATGGGATTTAGTCCAGGCAACTAGGCAGGTGGCGTTGAAAGTAGCTGCTGGTGAATTATCGGCTGATGCGGTGAATTCGGAAGTGATTGATCAGCATTTGGCCACGGCTGGAATGCCGGATCCGGATTTAATGATTCGGACGGGTGGGGATCATCGAATTAGTAATTTTATGTTGTGGCAATTAGCCTATGCGGAGTTATATATTTTTGAAGAGTTATTTTGGCCTGATTTCCGGAAAGAGCATTTACATCAGGCAATTTTAGATTTCCAAATGCGGGAACGTCGGTTTGGGAAAACGAGTGAACAAGTTAAACGCGAGGGCTAAGCCTATTCATGAAAAATATCAAGTGCATGCAGTTTCAAAAAGTATCTAATCAATTTAAATTGTTCCGATTTATAGTATTGGGATTATTTCTTTTAGGTAGTCAATTAGGTTTTGCTCAAATACGTGGGGGTAGATTATTTCCCTCTACTGCACCGTCAGGTCCCACATTTTCCTTTGCTGATCCTCAAGAATTAGAGATTGCGGGTATCGAGGTAACTGGTTCACAGTTTTATGATGGAAACTCGATGATTAATATTTCGGGTTTACAAGTGGGGGATAAAATCAAAGTGCCTGGTGATGCGATTGCGACTGCAATTCGTAAGATTATGGATCAAGGAATTTTGGATGAGGTAGAGATTTATGTGGTCAAAACGGAAGGAACTAAAATTTGGTTGGGTATTCAATTAAAGGAGCGTCCAAGATTGTTTGCATTAAAATATACGGGTATTCGTAAGGGGGAGACGGAGACTTTAAATGAAAAAGTTAAGACATATAAGGGTAAGATTATTACGGAAACGTTACGGAAAAATCTAGAACTAGTTATTCGAAAGTATTACCAAGAAAAAGGGCGATTGAATATCAAAACGAAGTCTCAAATCGTAGTAGATACCTTACGCGGTAATAATGCTACGCTTGTAATTGCTGTAGACAAAGGTGCTAAAGTTAAGGTGAATAAGATTATTTTGAATGGAATTGAGGCTAAGCAAAGAGCATTAATCCTGCGAAAAATTAAGAACACCAAGCAGCAGCGATTTGGTCGTGTTTTTAAGCCTTCTAAATTTGTTCCTAAGAAATGGGATGAGGATAAGGAGACATTACTTGCGGCGATGAATAAGTTGGGTTTCCGTGATTTTCAAATTGAATCTGACTCAGTTTCTCGATTTAATGATGAGTCTGTTAACTTAACAATTAATTTAGTTCAGGGTAAAAAATACTTTTACCGGTCGATCATTTTTGATGGGAATTACATATATCCGGACTCGGTTTTGAATGATGTTCTGGGTATAAAAAAGGGAGATGTGTTTAATACGGAAGAGTTAGATAAGAAAATGGCTGGAAATCCAGGTGAAGACTTGAGCTCTGTTTACATGGATAATGGGTATTTGTATTATAATGCAGAGGCTGTGGAAACAGCTATTGTAGGTGACTCGATTGATTTAACGATTCGTATTAGTGAAGGAAAGCAGGCGACGATCAACAAGGTTGTGTTGAATGGTAATACCAAAACGTCTGACCATGTTGTCATGCGCGAAATTCGTACGCTTCCAGGTCAGAAATTTAATAAGTCGGCGATCATCCGTACTGTTCGCGAGTTGTCGACCATTGGTTATTTTAACCCAGAAAAAATTACACCAAATCCAATTCCGAGACCGGATGGTACGGTGGATATTGAATATAATGTGGAGGAGAAACCTTCAGATCAGATTGAATTATCTGGTGGCTGGGGTGGATTCATTGGTTTTGTGGGAACATTGGGGGTTGTTTTTAATAACTTCTCTGCAAAAAATTTAACAAAATTGTCGGCATGGCGTCCTTTGCCAGCTGGAGATGGGCAAAAATTATCGATTCGTTTTCAGGCGAATGGTGCGGCTTTTCAAAACTATAGCTTAACGTTTACGGAGCCTTGGTTAGGTGGTAAAAAACCTAATTCATTTTCTGTTTCTTTGAATCGAAGTGTATCGTATCCGTATCAGTTTCGGAATACGGGATTTGGTGGTCAAAATCAGTTTGGTGGAGGCGGTTTCGGTGGAGGCGGTTTCGGTGGAGCCGGCTTCGGTGGAGGCGGATTTGGCGGCGGTGGCTTCGGCGGTGGTGGTTTAGGAGGATTTAATGGTGGTTTGGGTGGATTTAATTCCTTTGCTGTTCCTGATTCATTACGTTCGGCACACTTTAATGTGACTAGCATTACGTTCAGTTTAGGAAAGCGCTTAAAATGGCCAGATGATTATTTTTCGTTAAGTAATTCCCTAGCGCTTTCTTCGTTTGATGTTGACCGTTATTACACATGGGCTTATCCACAAGGTATTTCTACTTCGATTACCTTCATGACTAACTTCTCTCGGAATAGTATTGATAACCCTACTTTTTCGCGAAATGGTTCTAGTTTTTCACTGACAGGTTCTTTGACTCCACCTTTTTCTTTGTTGGGCGGGAATAAATCAGGAACCTTGATTGAATATCATAAATGGATGTTTGATGCTAGTTGGTTTACCCCGTTGATTGGGAAATTGGTACTTCATACCCGTGCCCACTTGGGTTTCTTGGGGGCTTATGGCAATCGGGAGACAACTCGTTTCGAGCGTTTTGATGTGGGTGGTTCTGGTATGGTGCAAGGATTTCAATTTAACCGCGATATAATCGGTTTAAGGGGTTATAAAGATAGGTCGATTGGGCCATCAGGTTCGTATGGTAATGGAGGTGTCGCGTACAATAAGTTTGTATTGGAAGCGCGTTATCCTGTTTCGTTGAATCCGTCGGCAACGATATTTGTTTTGGGATT
>NZ_CBAUBA010000021.1:0-49161 GCF_964796385.1 Aquirufa sp.
AACTGCGATACATTTCACCAAGGCCCATCTCCCAATATTTAACGGCAACTTTCTGAAAGCCTGGCCAACTTAAGGTGTCCCAAAGTTCTTTGGCATTAATACCTAATTTTTTATACCCTTCTTTTTTAAATGCCAAAACGGCATTGGGTCCTGCCTCCACACCACCGCGCATCATGCGCGTAAAATGCACACCTAGGAAAGGGAAATTAGGATCGGGAACTGGGTAAATTAAATTCTTGACTAAATATTCTTTGTCTTTTTTCAACTTAAAATACTCACCACGGAAAGGGACAATGCGTATATCCAATGGCTCTTTTTGCGTCCATTGCGCCACTTGATCGGAATATAAACCGGCACAATTGATGATGAGTTTTGCCTCGTAAACTGCCTTTTCGGTTTCAATGATTGAGAAGGTAAGCCCTTTGGTAATATTGGTTACTTTTTCGCCTAAATGCATTTCACATCCATTGGCTTGAATTCCTTGGGCTAATTTTTCAGCAACTGCGCGGTAGTCGACAATTCCCGTTTGAGGGACAAACAAACCCTCTACTCCAATTACGTGTGGCTCATGTTCACGCATTTCCGCTGGTGACAATTTCTTTAACCCACCAAGGCCATTTTCCTGACCGCGTTGAAATAAAGTCTCTAGTTGCGGACGCTGCTCTTGTGTACTGGCAACAACTACTTTACCTGTTAATTCAAAAGGAATATCTTCTTTTTGACAATACTCGATTAACTGATGATAGCCTTCAATGCAATTTTTAGCTTTTAGTGAACCGGGTTTATAGTAAAGTCCAGAGTGAATAACCCCGGAATTATTACCCGTTTGATGCATGGAAACCATTTTTTCTTTTTCGAAAAGTGCGATTTTCAAACTTGGTTTTGATTCCAATAAACGGTGAGCTGTCGCGAGGCCCACAATGCCTCCACCAACGATAATTACATCTAATGCCATAAGGTAAAAAGGTAAAATAAATAAGCCCTAAAGATACGAATTCCTGCGACGGAATTATCAATTAATTATCAAGTACTTGATGAAAAATCAACCTCGCTTGGCTGTTTTTTTCGTAGCTTTGTGCACCCTCTTTTTTTTTAGCTTCGCCAAACCTCAAAGGATTGGCGAAGCTAGAGGGGTTAAGCACAAAGCTATTGAATCCACAAATTGAAAAACTTTATCGCATTGCGCAACAACCCTCCCGAGTAATCTTGGGCCTCATGTCGGGTACCTCGTTAGACGGATTAGATATGGCGCTTTGTCGGTTTACGGGCCAAGGCCTATCTACAAATTGCGAACTATTTCATTTCGATTCTGTTTCCTTTGACGAAAGCTTTAAAACTTCCATTCGTGCCGTATTTGCACAAGAAAACATCCATTTTCCGAGTCTGAGTACCCTTAACGTGCAAATTGCGCGAACACATGCCGCCATAATTTTGAAAACATTGCAAGCATGGGGTATCAGACCGGATGAAGTTGACATAATTGCCTCGCATGGTCAGACGGTGATGCACCGCCCGGATCGCAGTGGCAAGCTTCCACATTCGACGCTGCAAATTGGCGATGGGGATCATTTGGCACATTTAACTGGAATCATTACACTTTCGGATTTTCGACAAAAACATATAGCGGCAGGCGGCGAGGGTGCTCCAATAGCGATGTTTGGTGATTATTTTTTATTTACCCAAGCAGGTGAAGAACGCATTTTGCTGAACATTGGGGGCATAGGTAATTTCACCTACTTGCCGGCTAATCAAGATCCCAAAGCCATCTTGGTAACAGATACAGGACCTGGAAATACGTTGATGGATGCTTGGGTTCGTACCCATTATCCGGAAAAATCCTTTGATGAAGATGCCCAAATCGCCCGTTCGGGTAGAATAAATACAGATTTTTTAACCGCCTTATTAGGTCTTCCCTTTTTCAAAGAATCATTCCCCAAAAGTACTGGACCTGAATATTTTAACTTGGAGCGCATTGAAAAACTAGCTCCTGCCGATATTACCCCTGCTGATTTCTTAGCGACATTAACGCGCTTTACGGCAGAAAGTATCGCGCTGACAATCCAACATTACACGGGATTACATCAAGCGCATATTTATGTAAGTGGTGGTGGCGCGCGGAACCCGTTGATGATGGAGCATTTGAAAAATTTAATGCCTGGATTTACGATTCAAGATTCAGCGGTTTTGGGAATTGAATCAGCAGCAAAAGAAGCTGTATTATTCGCATTGCTTGCTAATGAAACTTTGATGGACCCGACCCCGGGAGCGGCGCGCCGACTGGGTGATTCGCCGTGGATGACGATGGGGAAGATAAGTTTACCCAATTAGAATTAAGAGGTGAGAAGTAAGAGGTGAGAGGTGAAACTCCGGACTAAAGACTAGTGACTAGCGACTGATATATGAAATACAAATTACAAGATTACATTCTTTTTGAAAACGATGATTTTATTGTCATCAATAAACCATCCGGCATAGCGACGTTGGATGAGCGAAAAGATGATTATGCCCCCAGCATTTTGCGTATCGCAAAAGTGTACTCGGAGGATGCACAGGTGGGTCACCGGCTGGATAAAGAGACGACGGGGGCTTTGGTGATTGCCAAAAACCCCGAGGCATACCGCCACATTTCCATGCAATTCGAGCATCGGGAAACGGCGAAACGCTACCATGCAGTCGTGGAAGGCATGCATGACTGGGATGGCATACTTGTAAACCTGCCCATTCTTCCACTCAAAGATGGAAAGGTGATTATTGCGCGCACAAACGGCAAACATGCGGAGACCTGGTTTCAGACGTTACGTGTTTACAAAGGCTACACACTCGTGGAATGTATGCCCATTACGGGTCGTATGCACCAAATCCGCATTCACCTAACCTGCCTTCATGCGCCGATTGTGGCAGATGAGATGTATGGCGGGAAAGAAGTCTACCTATCCGATTTGAAGCGCAATTTTCATCTTAAAAAAGACACAGAGGAGCGCCCTTTAATGCGTCGCGTGGCACTTCATGCGCACAGTTTGAGTTTTAAATTATTGGATGGAAGCCCAATTACGGTAGAGGCGCCCTACCCGAAAGATTTTAATGTATTGACCAAACAGTTAGAGAAGTTTTCGTAAATTTGCAGCCCTGGCTCCGTAGTTCAATGGATAGAATGTAGGTTTCCGGTACCTAAGATGAAGGTTCGATTCCTTCCGGGGCCACAAAATTAAAAACTCCACCAAATTTAGTGGAGTTTTTTTATGAATTTATCCCTATTATTTTGTTATTAAGTAGAAATGCAAGCATTGCTTTGTTGTATTTAATATTTTCTTCAAAAGTATATTGTGGCATTAAAAAACTAGCAAACAAGTATATTATTTGCATTAATAACAATTTAAGATAATTTTTCTTATCATGAATTCTTAAATAAATGTGCATACTTTGATGAGTAATGATTCTTTGAAAGTTCTTTTTTTTCTTCAAACCACTACCACCTCCAATATGTATAATTTTAGTGTCCTTGAGTATGAATTGGGAAAATCCAGAATCAGCAATTCTTTTTTGAAGTTCAGTTTCCTCATAATTCATAAAAAAATCCTCTGAAAACCCATTAAATTCACTAAATAGAGACTTTCTCATAAACATGTCAGCGCCTATTACTTGATCAACTTTAATATAATTTTTGTTTTCTGAATTCAAAGGAATTTTATTCTTTAAAAAGAGTAATTTAAATTTTGAACTTAACTTTGGAAAGATAAGACCAACTTTCTTTCGGAACGGAATAAGTCTAATAAATTGATTGAATAATGCTTGTTTTAAAATGGTATTGACAATAGGAAAACGTCCACCATAATTATTCATCACATAATTTTCATCAAGCAGAATACATCCTAAGGCACCAATTTTTAATTCACTTTCGTATTTTTTAAAAAAATCATGAAAATATTTTATCGAGTTTTCTATAAGTCTCGTATCCGAATTTAAAAAAAACAAAAAGTCACCTTTTGCAATATTAACACCTAGATTATTTGCTCTACCAAATCCTAAATTCAGATGTGATTTTACAATATCAACATGCGGGAAATTTTCTTTTATGAACTCTACAGAATTATCACTAGAATCATTATCAATTACAATGATTTGAAATTGTACATCTTTTGTAAATTCATAAATTGATCTTATGCACTCACATGTCAAATCTCTTGTGTTGTAATTGACAATAATTATTGAAACCATCACTTAATTATATTTTTATCCTTATTACTTATGATTTAAAATTTAGTAGCATGTCTACTATCTTATTCAATGATTTAACTTGTAATTCCTTTATTTCAAGATATCTTAAATGTGACTTCTTACTATAAAAATCATAATTTGTTATGACTTTATTTAATGCGTTCATTAGATCTACTTTATAAAAAGGCGAAAAATAAACGGGAGCATCCTTCAATATTTCAGGCATAGAACAAACATTTGAAACGAGGAGTGGCTTTCCATATTTCATTGCTTCGATTGGAGGATAACCATATCCCTCAAATAAGGTGGCATAAATGAGGCAATAAGAATTTTTCATAACATTTTCTAAATCTGAAATCGATAAATAAGGCAAACCGATATGATTAGAAAATTGCTTATAACTTTTTCCAATGGTAACCAAAAAATATTCCGGATATACTTGTGAGAATTTTTCAAAAACGAATGACGTAAAATCTACATTCTTTAATGGACGATTTGCCCCTAAAATTAGAAAATACTTTTTTTGAGATTGAATTAATTTCTCTACTTCTTTATTATCAATTTCTTCCTTTCGCAACGCTACCTTTTCTGGACTATGAATGACCAAAATATCCTTCTTAATTTCTGGAAAATAATAATTGATTGAAGTTTTTGAATACTCAGATACTGTAATAATAGTTGCATTTTCTTTTTGGGCAAATTGAAATGGGTTTATATAATGATCTTTAGTTGCTTGAAAAGTAAGGTACTTATAGATCAACCTCAACAAATGTTTTATAGATTTTTTATGTAGTTTCAAATACAGAAAATACTCTAAAAAATTGTCTTCAATTTCAATATTTGACAAATCGTGAAATACGATAAACGTTTTACAGTTTATATTTTCTAGTGAATAATATTCAAGCCGTTGGCCAATACCCACAAAAAAAATATCAATCTTATATTCATAAATAATAGTTGAAATGCTGTTATTTAATGAAATGTCAACACAAGAAAAGTTATAATTTTTTTGTAAAAATTCCGGCGATGCGGATTTATATAGTGATGGAATTTGTGAGTCAAATAGAAAAACAATTTCGTGATTAGCTTCTTCAAGCCTTTCTAAAATGGTCTCTAATATTTTGACAGTAAATTCAGCGCCTCCATTAATGATCGACCCTTGAGTTGAAATCAAATCAAATAGGATTCTTGTTTTTTTAATATTTTTAATTTTAAAGGAGTTCTACATGTTCTTATACTATTAAAACTCAGTGAATTAGTTAATAGTTTTACTTCTAAATCAGAGCAAAACTAGAAAAATTTTTTTATTAAAAGGCAAAAAATAAATTTTCGTCACAAAAAAATAACCCCATCTCGCGACAGGGTTATTTCGTTTTATAAATTGAACTATTAGGGTTAGGTATTCACTTAATTAGAACTAGGTTAAATACTAAATCAAAGTAACCAACTTCCACCCTCCGTTACAATAGGCCCTAGGCCTCATTTTTCGCATTTTTTTACGCATCTACCGTAAACTAAATTAAAATCAGACTCGCCTTTAAATTTCTTAGCTTTACGGCATTAACTAGTATCCGCAATTTTGAAATGTATTCGTGCGCTTTGTTTTCTTTTCACGCTGGTTTCCTGCCACCTAAACGCGCAACAAGTTACATTCCACCAGCTCCCCCAAAATCTACAACTCTACCCACGAAACGAAAAAAATATTGCGATAGTCCCCATATCAGGACGCATGAAATCCGGAACCCCAGGATCGATTTCCGTTCTCGTTAAAAAAAATAAAGCACCCTACGCGTACGTCAAAACCACGTTAAAATCTAGCGGGGACTTTGCCCTATCCATTCCCATTCAAGCTGAATTAGCCCAGTATCAAGTAAGTGTTTATTGGCTCAATGCCAACGACTCCACGTTCCTCGAACAGTGCGAAAATATCGTCGCAGGTGACGTGTTTCTTGTCAGTGGACAATCCAATTCTTATGCGGGGAAAGAGCACCCAAAAGTCTATAAAGGCGAATTTGCGCGCAGCTTT
The DNA here is from genome assembly GCF_964796385.1 of Aquirufa sp. Lineage (NCBI taxonomy): Bacteria > Pseudomonadati > Bacteroidota > Cytophagia > Cytophagales > Flectobacillaceae > Aquirufa > Aquirufa sp. Next base: position 6,242 of record NZ_CBAUBA010000021.1, read on the forward strand.
GGCCGAAATCCAGACTACGAAAACTACGCACCCTACCATGCTGCGGATACGCTTTGGTCCATTTCCAATAGCCCATCGGACGTTGGCCTATTCGCCTCCGAACTGCAACGCCTCCTGATTGAAAAACAAAAAGTCCCCATCTGCATCATCAACGGCGGCTCAGGTGGTTCATCCATGGAATACAACCTATTTCGAACCGCGAACCCATACGACCTAAATACCTCTAGCGGTAAACTCAATTACCGCGCGCACAAAGCTGGTGTCACCTCCCACATTAAAGCCTTCATTTACCGACAAGGCGAAAATGAAACCAGCGGTAACGCACCTGAGTGGTTGGCAAATTTCAAAAAACACGCCGAATTACTCAAAAAAGAATACCCCAGCATTCAAAAAATCTACCTTCCCCAAATCAACATCCTCCATGGTGAACTTTCGTTACAAAGCGTCATTCGCGAAGGCCAGCGATCCATCACGCAAACAGATACATTCATTCGTGGATTAGCGACCATCGGCACAAAAGGGTACGACGGCATCCATTATACCCCCGAAGGCTATGCACAAACCGCGGCAGAATTACACCGATTGATTGAAGCTGATTTATACAATCCAAAGACAAACCCCAGTATCGAAAGCCCTAATATCCAACGGGCCTACTTCGCGAGTAAAGACAAGCGAAAAATAATTCTTGAATTTGACAAAGGCCAAAACCTGAAAATTCCCGCCGATTCAACCGTAACAGATTGGAAGGGAAATAAACTAACGCAAAGCCTAAAAAACAATTTTTTCTTCGCCCCGATCGCATTTCCCGATGCCAGATTTAGCGAATTAATTGATATTCAAGCAAAAGCCAACGAGCTTACTTTGCTGCTTTCGAAAGCTCCTGCGACAGACACGCTCGCCTACACGCCGTCATTTTACAACCATCCCAAAGGCTATCAAATCGCTGCACCACTACTCGTCAACCAAAATGGCATGCGGGCATTTGCATTCGACCATTTTTTGATTGAACCCTATGATTCTTATTTTGATGACGATGCCGATGGGTATGTCAATGCGAAGGACCAATGCCCCAATACTAGCCCCAATAATCCAGTTGACAAAAACGGTTGTGCCTCTGACCAACGAGACACCGATGCAGATGGGATGGTGGACAAAGTAGATGATTGCCCATTCGAAAAGCAATTACCCATTCCGGTAATTAGCCTAAACGAAAACACCCTCAGCTCATCAGCTGCCGGATCATACCAATGGTTTAAAAACGGTGTTTTAATGGCTGGTGAAACCAAGCAAATGCTAACCGTAAACGAATCAGGTAACTATGCCGTTGAAATCAAAAGTGCCATGGGATGTTTCGTACCTAGATCGGCGAGCCAACAAGTATTCATCTTGGGAAAAGAGAAGCCCGCAGCCATTCGAATTTTTCCGAATCCGGCACAGGATTTTTTACAATTGGATTTTGACGCTTTAGCTTATCCAAATCTACAGGTACAACTAATTGACCTGCAAGGAAAAGTTTGGTGGGAAAAATATCAGGTAGACGCAAATCAGCGCATTCCATTGAGCCAAGTACCACTTGGAATCTATGTAGTAAAATTCAACCACGGACTAGAATCCGTCAAGATTTTAAAGCAATAAAGTAACATTGTATTCTAGAACTGAAGTTAGCGCATCAAAGAAATAATATGATTGTTGCGTATACAAGGAGACCCGGGGCTCATTTTTACATGTTTTTCAAGGCCCAAGAAAGCAAACTATTGTTCTCATTGGACAAACCTATTTTTTTTGTCATGTGATACCGATGGTTTTTAACGGTTTTTTCAGAGATAAAAAGCAATTCTGCTATTTCCTTCGTTTTCTTTTGAGCAGCAATTAATTCCAAAATTCGCCGCTCAGCCGGTGTAAAATCATGCCCAGCACCCGATTTTTTATTGATTGTCTTAAAAGCTATTTCAACTGAAATTCGAATTTGACTTTCGTTCCATGGTTTAACCAAGTAATTAATTGGACTCGTATCATTCGTTTGATCCAAATGAGTTCGATCTCCAAATGCCGTCAAAAAAATCACCTCTAGCGAAGGAATTACATTTTTGGCATCCAACGCAAAATCGATGCCCGTTTTACCCCCACCTAAATCAATATCACAAATAGCCAGCTGAGGCTTCCAACTGAGCAAAACACGCATTGCATCAGCATAATTATGTGCAAATTGAACCTCATACCCACATTTTTCTAAGATTTCGTGCAGATCCACAGCAACAATCACCTCATCTTCTAAAACTAATATCCGATTACGTCCCATCTATAAATATTTAAACGTTATTTGGTGAATCACCCCCCCATTCACATGCACCTTATGAGTCGCACCCATTTGCGTACACATAAGCGCAATTAACTTCATGCCTAATTGGCCCGAGTTAGTCAAATCAGCTTCTTTTCCTAGTCCATTATCGGATATAAGGATCGAAAGATCCGCTTTAATTAACTGCACCTTAATCTGTAATATATTAGCCTGAGAACCCGTAAATGCATATTTAAATGCATTGGAAATGATTTCATTTAATATCAGGCCAAATGAGGTGATTTTCTCCAAACTCAAGCGAAGTGAAGTATCGATCTCATAGTGAATGGTAACGGGAGACTCCTCCTCTTTTTGGAAAACGGAAACTAAATGAACCACCAACGTTTGGATGTATTCATTGACATTGACAAATTCAAATTCGTGGGTATCATGTAAATTGGAATGGACCAACGCAAAGGTCTGAATGCGATTTTGCATGGACCGAATGAGCTCAATAGACTCTTTATTTCGGACACGTCGTTTTTGTAGATTCAACAGACTATAAATCACCTGCAAGTTATTCTTAACACGGTGATGTAATTCCTTGAGTAAAATTTCGTTCCGACTATTCTGTAGAACGATTTGTTCTGCTCGCACTTTCAATAAGTATTTTTGGCGAATGATGATAAAGGAGACGAGGACCGAAACCAGCATAATGATCACTAACAAGATCAAACTGCGTACTTGAATTTGCTGTACTTCGGAAATTTTTGTCAACTTCATTAGGTCGTTTTTGGAGGCCAATAACTCCGCTCGGCGCTTCGTAACTTCTAATTGGCCCAGCAATAAAACCGATCTATTTCGATTCATCGTCTCACTCAAACTATCTTGATATTGGTGTTGTGCATTTAAATAAAAAAAAGCCGTATCCGATTGATTGACAGATTTATGATAGGATGCAAGCGTTGCCAGTAATTCTATTTTCAGTGGCCGAATAACTTTCCCCTTAAAATATCGGTTCGCGGAGTCTAAATAAATTTTAGCTTTCGGGTATTGTTTTGCCTGAATGTAACATTGACTTAAAACAATCATACTTTGAATTTGATGATCAATGTCATCCCGCGTTAGCGCTAAATCTTCCTTTAAAGTCTCAATTGCACGCGTGTAGTTTCCCTTCTTAACGCGACACATCACGAGCTTTCCCTTAAAATCTCCCCGCCAATAATCTAATTCACGTGGCAAAAATTGCTTCGTCTTTTTATTCCATTCAATCAGCATTTTGACCTGTATAGATCCTTCATTATATAGCTGAATAGCTTGGTCGTATTGACCATTGATAAAGTATAAATTACCTAATCGATTACAATAATAAGCACGCCGAATTTCTAAATCTGCTGGATAGGGCTGATTCGCTTTAAAATCTTTGATAGCTTCTTCAAATAGGCCGCAGTCACGGTATATTTCCCAAAAAGTTTTAATATAGCCCAATTGAATCCGTTTCTGCCGAATTAAAATCGCTTTTTCCATTAGGTTTTTACCCCGATATTCCTCCTCCAAATTGACATAGACATCTCTCCGGTAATGAACCGGAACTAGCCACAAATGCGCATGAAGCCATTCAAGCAAAGGAAGTCCTTCCTCGAATTTAGCCTGATTGTGGTATACTGTGGAAAGTGTCAACAAAACACGCGCAATTTTCCGAACGTCCTTTGCCTTACGGGCCGCCTGTAAATGACCTAAAAGTATAGCCTGAAGATCGGCTACATTTGATAATGAAAAATAATTGCCATTCACTCGATACTGCTGATCCCAATCCTTCCAAATGGTTTCAAAATCAGCAAATTGGCTATGTCTAGCAAACTTACTCGGATTATATCCATCATTCGCCGCATTCGAAATATGGCTTCCTAAACATACAAATAGGAGAATAGCCATAAAACCGTAATCGATTTTACGAAACATATTAATTATTTTAGAACTAGGACCCTTGTGGGATTTTATTTTACTTCCAATATCATCGCCGTTTTTCCAGCGATGCTTATTTGATTTCCTAAGGTAAACTGATTATCTGTCAAAACCTCACTCATGGTGGCGCCAGGTTTAATCATTTCAGCATAGCGCGCTACATCAAGTACTTTTTCTTGGGTATTTTTATTTAAAACTACCATCACTTTGCCTGAATTCGTGTATCTAAAATAGACATAAACTCCGTTCTCTGGGCCAAAATGAAGCAATTTGCCCTCGTGAATAACTGAGTTATTCTTACGCCAGTTTAAAAGTTTTTTAAAAAAATCCTGCGTGCTTTTCTCGTCGGCCGTAAACCCACGCTGGGTTTGGGCATCTTTGTCATCGCCAGGCCAGCCGCCATAAAAATCTCCCCGAATCTCGCCATGCTCACTGCTATTTGGATTTGACATCAAATTCTCAGTACCATAAAAAATCTGTGGAATGCCACGCGTGGTCATTAAAAACGTGATGCCCATGCGAAATAAGGCTTGGTCATGTTTCACTTGGGTATAAAAACGAGACATGTCATGATTGTCGCCAAATACCACCAAATTAGCTGGATTGGCATAAATCAAATCACTCGACAATACACTGTAAATCTTATTCAATCCTTTTCCCCAGTCTTGATCATTTTCGTTCATCGATTCTGTCAAGGCATTCTGCAATGGGAAGTCCATTAATGCTGGCAAGGACGATTTAAATCCATCCCGGTTCACTTTCCCCTTTTGCCAATAGGACGTGATGATTGGATTCGACGACCATTCTTCACCTACCAGATTGAGGTTAGGGTATTCCGCCAAAACAGCATCTGACCATTGTGCCGCAAATTGCTTCTCGGAATAAGGGTACGTATCAATACGAATGCCTCCCAAATGGGCATATTCAATCCACCAGATCGTATTTTGGATCAAATATTTGGCCATAAATGGATTTTTTTGATTCAAATCAGGCATGGCGGGCACGAACCAACCTTCTGACTGCATCTTCGCGTCGAATTTGGACACGTGTGGATCTTGCACCGTTTCTCTACGATGGGTGGTTGAGACAAACTTTCCGTCGAAATTTATCCAATCCTTGAATGGAAAATCTTTCATCCACCAGTGGCCATCACCACAGTGATTTAACACAACATCCATGATGAGTTTAATGCCTTTTTGGCGTGCCTTATCCGCTAGATTTTTATAGTCATTATTTGTCCCAAAACGGGGATCAATCGCATAATGATCTGTAATTGCGTATCCGTGGTAACTTTCCTTCGCTTGATTATTGGTTTGAACTGGCAAACTCCAAATCGCTGTGAAGCCCATGTCATGAATGTAATCTAATCGGTCTGATATCCCTTTTAAATCACCTCCATGCCGACCGTACATTTCAGCGCGGGCAGGATTCGGTTCGCGGTATCCGGGAGCTGCATCATTGGATGGGTCTCCATTCGCAAAGCGATCCGGGGTAATTAAATAGATCACGTCTTTTGTGCTAAATGAAGGGCGATTTGCGGAATTTTTTTCGCGTGCTTTTAATAGATAATCAATATGATGAATGACTTTTCCTCCTTTTTTTATCTCAATCGGGTATGACCCCGCCGGGGTGTTTTTCGTGATTTCAAAGTCGATAAAAAGGTAATTTGGGCTGTCGGCCGAATGCACTTTCACGATCTTTAAACCTGGTTTTTTAGCTATAATTTCACTCCCTTTTATGTCCTTCCCGTGGACCATTAGCTGTAATTGGGTATTTTTCATACCGGTCCACCAGCTGAGTGGTTCGACCCGTAAATCTTGTGCATGCAGGGAAATCGATACGAATAGAAATATTATAAGTTTCTTCATGAATTTAGGGTGTTTTCGCCAGGTTGTCGGGGTCAAGACCCCAACAACCTGAAGCGTGAAATTAGGTAAAAATAGCCCAAAAAAGTGCACTATTTGGATTAAATAGGTGAAAATTATCAGGTTATAGGTAGTTAAAGTGGCCAAAAATTTGTTTTTTGGGGTAACGCTGCCGGGGTCTACGACCCCGGCAGCGTTTACCGGTTTCTTGCATTTAAGCCGATATTTAAAGATATTTGTGCTTCTAAAATTCGCCCTAAATAATCAATCTATATGTGTGGAATTGTTGCTTATATTGGCCATCAAGCCGCATACCCCATAATTCTAAAGGGATTAAAACGCTTGGAATACCGTGGATACGACAGTTCAGGTATTGCATTGTTTGGCCAAAAGGTAATTAGCTTCAAACGAAAAGGCCGGGTAGCCGAATTAGATGCTTGGACAGAAACCATCACACAAACCGCAACCGTAGGAATCGGGCATACACGCTGGGCAACGCACGGCGAACCATCCAACGCAAATGCCCATCCACACAAATCAAATTCGGGTAAATTGACCTTAGTCCACAACGGGATCATCGAAAATTACGCCTCGCTAAAACAAGAATTAATCCAAAAAGGATACACGTTCGAAAGCCAAACTGACACCGAAGTGCTCGTTAATTTTATTGAAGAAATTCAAAAAAACAACCAGTCATCACTCGAGGAAGCCATGCGCATCGCACTTAAACGCGTTGTGGGCGCATACGTGATCATCGTCATCGAAGAGGGCTTTCCTAATCGCTTGATTGCGGCACGTAAAGGAAGTCCGCTCGTGATCGGTGTGGGAGAAGGCGAACATTTTCTAGCCTCGGACGCCTCGCCCATTATCGAGTATACGAAGCAAGTAATTTATGTGAATGACTATGAATTGGCCATTATTTCCCCGGATGAAATCATCCTGAAAAACTTGGGAAATGAACCGATTACGCCATACATCCAACAGCTCGACATGGAATTAGCCCAAATTGAAAAAGGCGGTTATGACCATTTTATGTTGAAAGAAATTTTCGACCAACCGGCCAGTTTGACGGATTGTTTGCGAGGCCGACTAGACAGCGAGAAATTAACGCTGACATTGGCAGGGCTAGAACAGCACTTATCTGTTTTTGCGCAAGCCAAACGCATTGTTATTGTTGCCTGCGGAACCAGCTGGCATGCCGGTCTCGTGGCCGAGTACATGATCGAAACCCTTTGTCGGATCCCCGTCGAAGTTGAATACGCTTCCGAATTCCGTTACCGAAACCCAGTTATCGGACCAGGAGACATCATTTTAGCCATCTCTCAAAGTGGAGAAACGGCGGATACCTTAGTTGCCATTGAACGTGCAAAAGAACAAGGTGCCTTTATTTTTGGCGTGGTCAATGCGGTAGGTTCATCCATTGCACGCTTGTCGCACGCTGGTGCCTACACGCATGCCGGACCGGAAATTGGCGTGGCTTCTACAAAGGCATTTACGGCCCAGCTGACCGTCCTGGCTATGATGGCTATGAAAATTGGTAAGGCAAAAGGCACATTGGCCGAAGCCGAATATGTGCGTTTGATCGCTGAATTGGCCTTGATTCCTGAAAAAGTAAAAACAACGCTAGCGACCCATGAGGCAATCAAGAAAGTAGCCAAACACTACGCAGACGCACGTGATTTCTTATTCCTGGGACGGGGATACAATTTTCCAGTAGCCTTGGAGGGTGCGCTTAAGTTGAAAGAAATTTCATACATCCACGCAGAGGGCTACCCCGCTGCCGAAATGAAACATGGCCCCATTGCCTTGGTAGACGAAAATTTACCCGTCTTATTCATCGCAACCAAAGATGCTTACTACGAAAAAATCGTATCAAATATCCAGGAAATTAAGGCCCGAAAAGGCAAAGTGATCGCGGTAATTTCCGAAGGAGATACCCTCATCCGAAGCATGGCAGATCATGTAATGGTCGTGCCTGAAGTGGATGAACTTTTGGCGCCATTGATTAGTGTATTACCCACCCAGCTTTTATCGTATTACATTGGGGTGGAGCGTGGATTGGATGTAGATAAACCAAGAAATTTGGCAAAAAGTGTTACCGTGGAATGATGACCGAAAAAACATATCAACGCATTTTTTTAGCATTTTTTGCGCTCCTGGCTTTTTCGCTAATTTCACCCATAAATTATGCAACTTCAGGTTTGGATCAGAGCTGGACGCAGGCGATTTTGTTATTGACCAAACAAGGCAAAACTTTTGGCCAAGATTTAATTTTCACCTACGGGCCACTCGGCTATCTTTCATTTAAATTACCTCCAGAACATGCGTCGGTCATCCCAATTTTACTCGTTGATGGGATCGCAATTGGGCATTTTGTTTTCTTACTCACGCTTGCCTTTGAACGATTTCCAGGAAAAAAATGGATTTATCCAGCCATAATTGGACTAATTATCTTGCTGCCTTGGGGATTTTTTGCGGATTTAAGTTTCACTTATTTCTACTTTTTTATCTTTTGGATGCTATTTGCTCATTATAGAGGAAAAACGAACGCGACTTGGGCAGCGCTCCTCATCGTGATTTTGTTATTTTTCATCAAAGTCAACATCAGCATAATCGTCTTTTCTTTATTCGTTTTCAATTCAATTATCCTGGGTTTGACCCAAAAAATGACATGGAAATTAGTTGGCCTACAGAATCTAGCACTTATAGTCGGGATATATTTGAGCTCCATATACTTGCATGTTGACCTATTCAATTACCTAGCTTTCACGCTTCCGTTGATTAATGGCTACCAAGACAGTATGGCGACCATCATTATTTCCACCAGCGGACTAATCGGGCTTTTATTCGTTGAGTGCTTGATTATCGGGGTATTTTGTTGGCAAATTTTCGTCTTAAAAACTTCTTTCAAACACAATTTTTATCTCTATTTGTTACTTGCGATCGTTTTATTTTTAGGATTTAAGCAAGCTCATACGGCCATTTCAAACCCCAATCTTTTTGGTTTTTTCCTGCTGATACCGATGGTCAATGGACTACTATTTTTATTTTGCGACCGAAAATATACGGCACAAATAGGCGGGGGATTCGTGCTTGTTTTAGCAATCAATTTACTAGCGACCCAATACATCCGGTTTGCAGATGGCAACTATTCCGCCCAAGGCTACTTGGCAACATTCCGTCCCGTAAATATTAATCCAATCCACTATTTCGAAAAACTTTTTGGCTACCAATACGCCAAAAACTTTGACGAAAAACCGCTCCAATTGCCAGAAAGGATTAAAACTAAAATTGGCCAACAGACCGTTGACATACTTCACAACGACGTTTCATACATATTCTTCAACAAACTGAATTACAATCCGAGACCTATCATACAGACCTATTCCGCCTATACCGCGGAGTTAATGCAACTCAATGGCAGAAAATATGCGAGTGCCTCCGCACCAAATTTTGTCTTGTTTAAACTAGATCAATTCAGAGAACAAAACCCTTTTTGGGCTGATACAGATGTTAATTTTGAATTGTTGAAACGATATTCCGTAAACGACCAATTTACGGTAGGTAAGGATACACTTTTGTTATTTCAAAAAAATAGTACAGCAGCGCGGGTAGAAAATTTTGTTTATCGGCTGCCAACAATCAAGCAGGATCTATTCATTCCGCTTCTACAAAAAAATGCACCCTATCGGATGATTGCCAACCTCGAATACAGCATATGGGGGAAACTTTGCCGGTTTATTTTTCAGCCCCCGTACATGTATTGCACCGTCTACTACGCGGATGGAACGCAGAAAGAATACCGCGTCATCGATAAAATCTTGAAAGGTGGAGTGATTGTGAATAAAAGAGTCGTGACCCAACAAGAACTCGCAACCTTCTACACGCACAAGGGAGAAAAAAACACGAATGTCAAAGGCATCAAATTTCATACCCGGTTTCCGTGGGCTTATTTATAAAAAAAGAAACAATTTTTCCTCACAGCGTGTTACGCTACCATGTCTGATTCGATTATTTCCATCCAGCACTTAGCCAAAAATTTTGGTACTTTTCAAGCCGTCCGTGACGTAAATATTCAGGTCAATCGCGGAGATGTCTATGGATTTCTTGGGCCAAATGGCGCCGGAAAAAGTACCACCATGCGCTGCATGCTATCGCTCATCCAACCTGATGCGGGTGATATTTCACTTTTTGGCTTACCACTTGCCTCCAATCGTACAAAAATTCTACGGCGCGTAGGTAGCCTCATCGAAAAGCCTGATTTTTATAAATTCCTCAGCGCTTACCGTAACCTAGATTTATTTTCCCGCATTTCCGGTGCACCATCTACGAAAAAAGAAATCTACCAAATGCTCGAATTCGTAGGTCTTGAAGGGCGCGAAAAAAATCAAGTAGGTGGATTTTCCCATGGCATGCGCCAGCGACTTGGCATTGCCCAAACATTATTACATAATCCAGATCTCATTGTTCTCGACGAACCTACTACCGGACTTGATCCGCAAGGAATCATCGATATGCGCAACTTGATTTTGCGCTTGAAAAATGAACAACAAAAAACGATTGTTTTCTCCTCACACAATCTCAGTGAAGTAGAAATTATCTGCAACAGAATGGTGATTATTCACCAGGGAAAAAGCGTGGTCGAAGGAAATGTGAAAGAATTGTTAAACGAGGAAGACCAAATCATTCGAATTCAAACGCAAGAAGATGCGATTTCTAAAGGCATCGCTATCGTTGAAAAATATCCAAATGCTCAGGTGAAGAAAATCGGCAGCGACACCATTGAGGTCACCTTGCAAAAAGAATTGATTCCAGAGGTAAATCGCCAACTGATCGAAGCCGGAGTACCCATTTTTTCAATTGAATCGAAACGGAAATTAGAAGATTACTTCATCAACTTACTTGCCTCATGATATTTTTCCATAGCACCCGAAACGAGTTGATCAAAATCGCGCTGAAACCCCGCAGTTATTTAGGACTTGCGGCAATTACGGGTTTGGTAGGCATTATTTTATTTGCATTGATGGCAGATGGAATGTCCATGATTTCATTCGTCACAGCCTCTTTTGAACAAACACTACGCTTTGAAGGCAAGGTACTCAACGGCAATTTAGTGGCATTTATCATCCTACAGATGCTTATTGTGCACATTCCACTGCTAGTTGCCCTAGTCACCGGCGACCTCATTTCGGGTGAAGCCGCCATGGGAACCTTGCGCATGCTCATGACCAAACCGATTACACGGACCCAACTCCTCATGTCCAAATTCCTAGCCGGTGGTATCTATACGTTTTTGATCGTATTGTGGTTGGGCTTTATGGCGGTTGGGATTGGTCGATTTTTATTCGGACCAGGAGATTTAATGGTACTGAATTCCGATGGGCTCGTTATTCTTCAAGAAGGTGACGTTATGTGGCGATACGCCGGTGCATTTTGTGTTGCCTTTTTAGCCTTGTTGACCATCAGCTCCTTATCCATTTGCTTATCCTGTTTCTCCGATAATTCCATCGGCCCCATCGTAAGTACGATGGCCATTATTCTGTTATTTACGATTATTGGCACCTTGGATGTGCCCGTTTTCGATACGATTCGCCCGCTATTATTTACGACCCATATGGCTGCTTGGCGTTCCTTTTTTGAGGACCCAATTCCGTGGCAACAAATCAAAGAATCTATCGGAATCCTCGTGGCACATAACGCCTTATTTATTGGCCTTTCTGTCATTACTTTTCACCGCAAAGACATCACAGTATAATGAAATATTGGCTTTTAATTTGTTTTCCGTTTTTCGCTTCGGCCCAACAAGCAGACGAGCTTTTTGCACGATTGACTCAAAAATTCAAGCAGGTGCATCACTATGAAGTCGTCGCTCAAATCAAGCCAAATATTCCGCTAATCAAGATTTTACCGGTAAAAGTAAACGTGCAATTCACCTATCCCAATACCTATAAAATCAAATCGGCCGGCATCTCCATCCTACCGAAAAACGGATTCTCTGAACTGCCCTTGCTTTTCAGTCAGCCCAATCAATTCACAGCCATCGCATCCGGAAACGAAGTAATTCAAGGTGTGCGTGCGGAAATCATCACGTTGTTGCCACGCGCAAATGAAGGGGATTTAGTACTAGCCAAAATCTGGGTGGATACCCAATCCATGCTCATCCTAAAATCGCTGATAACCAGTAGGTCAAACGGGACCATCCTGAGCGAATTTGAATATACGAGTGAGAAATCCTGGGGTTTACCCGCACGTATGAAATTCACGATTGACGTGAAAAAATTTAAAATTCCGAAAGGGGTAGCCACAGATATTAATCGCACAAGCCGACAAGTAGATGATGGGAAAAGCACAAATAAGGGCTTTATCATTGTAGAGTTTTCGCAGTATCAAATTAACCGGAATTGAAAAATTTAGATATTCTATTTATATTTAAGAACTAATCCGAATTGATTGATATATGTATGAAATGAACTTACCATGGGTAGAAAGTCCTTTCTTTTCCCAAATCTTGAAAGCAAAAAATCTTACCTCAGCAGATGCCAAAATAGCGACTCAATATAATGAAAAGGGCTATGTTGTTCTTCAAAATATTTTTTCTGACCAATTAATCGAGAATATCAAAAAAGATATGCTTGAAAAAGGTTTTAATCCAGATTATCCTATTGAAACAGCGAGAAACGAGGTAAGGATTCAGGATCTTTGGTTAAAATCAGAATCGGTACAGCAAATGGCTATTCACCCAGAAATTATAAAAACGTTGGAGATGCTATATGACCGAGAAGTAATTCCTTTTCAAACCTTAAACTTCAAAGTTGGATCCCAACAAATGGCTCATTCGGATACCATGCATTTTAGCTGTTTACCAGCGCGTTATATGTGTGGAGTTTGGGTAGCACTAGAGGATATTACGGAGGAAAATGGTCCACTTTTTTATTATCCTGGATCGCACAAGACTCCTGAATACGATTTCAGTCATTTTAAAAATACATTGGAAGATAATTCGTACGAAAACTATCCTGAATACGAGAAATTTATAGAACAATTGATGGACGTTTCGCCTTACAAAAAGGAGAAATTTCTAGCAAAAAAAGGAGATGCACTTATCTGGTCATCCAATATTGTTCACGGGGGAAGTGCAGTTATTGACCCCCAATCAACGCGTTTTTCACAAGTCACCCACTATTATTTTAAGGATTGCGTTTACTACACACCAATGCTTTCTAACATGGCAACAAAAGAGTTATTCCTTCGTCGTTTCTTAGTAAATATTCGTAATGGAGAGACTTTAGTTAATAATTGGAATAGCAAACCAACTAGATTTATGCGTACTCGTGATCAACTTTTTACCATAAACAATCACTTATACTTACACAAATACTTACGTTGGATCGCTGCCAAACTAAGTAAGTAGGCCTAATTTAATTTGCTCTTTTGAATATTTACAAATATTTCCTTAGTAAATCGACGCTTTTCTGAACGCCAACAGTCCCAGGTTCTTTGCCTTCGAACTCAATGGAAATGTACCCTTGGTAATTCGCTTTTTTTAGCATCGCGATGATGCGCTGATAATCTAAATCGAGGCTATACCATTCACCGCCACCGTAATATGTTTTGGCTTGTACAAAACTCGTTTTAGAAACGATTTTTTCTAGCTTATTGTAGGGATTTTCAAGAAAATTACCCGTATCCATGAGGAGACCTAACCAGGGTGAATTCACTGTATCATGAATGCGCAACATACCTTCAGGAGTCGAACCCAAGCCCCAGTGGTTTTCAAGTGCCAATAACACGCCGCATTCCTCCGCTTTTTTCAAGCATTGTTGGATTCCATCCACACACCATTTATAACCATCATCCTCCGTATATCCTGGCAAAATAGGTTCAATTCCACGATTAGCCATTAATTCGTCAAAACTTTTGATGGTATTCCAGCGACCCGTATTCAATCGCAAACATGGAATACCCATTTTGTAGGCAAGCTCAATGCAATGATTCGTATGATCTACATGCTTTTTCAATTCCGCTTTGTCTGGCGTTACAAATCCCTGATGAATCGACAAACAAGTCAGCGCGATGCCATTCAAAAATGCATGTTTTTTAATGTCCTGTAGGTATGCATTGTCCTCACTTTCCATTTGTCGGTGCAATACATCAATCCCATCCAACCCCATTTTCGCCGCTTCATCAATCACGCGTTGAATTGGGAATTTATCTCCTTTAAAATGCCAATAGGAATAGGAAGAAACACTTAACTTGATTTTAGGATTTGGCTTTACGACTGCAGTTTGAAGAGGTGCAACCAAGGGAACGGCGGTAGTTAACGCGGCTGAAGACAAAAAATTACGGCGATTCATCATGGGATCTATTTATTTTTCTTGCCTAACTTACGTAAATATTTTAAATAAATAACAAGGATGTATCTGGATGAACTGGTCGAATTTTGTTTGAGTCTGCCGGATGTCGAGGAGACACAACCATTTGGTCCTGAACACGTTGTATATAAAACAAAAGGAAAAATGTTTTTGCTGGTTGGCCTAGAAGACTCCCCTATTCGTTTCAATGTCAAATGCAATCCGGAGCTTGCCATTCAATTACGCGAGGAATTCCCGCTCGCGGTCCTTCCTGGTTTTCACATGAATAAAAAACATTGGAATACGATTGTGGTGGGACCGGAGCTGTCGCGTAAACAAATTGAGACGTTTATTTTACATTCCTATCATTTAGTGTATAAGTAAACTGATTTTTGTAGTTAGTTTTTGAATAAAAGATTGAAAATTAATTTCCTCCCTGTAGCTTTGGCAAACCTTGGAGGATTGCCAAAGCTAAGAGACCAACATGAAAAAAACATTCGCATTATTTCTGCTTTTCCCATTCCTAAGCCTGGCGCAGAAATCCAATTGGGAATTATCAGGATTTAAAAAACTAGATGACGTAAATCCAATCATGAAACCGGATATAAATGCGCGGTTTTTATGCCCCATTCAAAAAAAATCCGTTGGCTGGGAAAATAAAAATGTACTCAATCCGACGGCTTTGGTACGAAACGGAAAAATTCATTTGTTATATCGCGCGCAAGATTCATTGGGAACATCGCGAATCGGAATGGCCACGTCAACCGATGGCATTCATTTTATCAAAAATCCTACACCCATCCTCTTTCCTACCAATGACCCATTTCAAAAATATGAATGGCCAGGTGGTATTGAAGATCCTCGCGTGATCGAAACGGAGGAAGGAAAATACCTAATGACCTACACATCTTATGATGGCAAAACAGCTCGACTTTGCTCGGCAATTTCGAGTGATTTGTTGGCCTGGGAAAAACTAGGACCCATGTTGAATAGCCCAAAATACGTAAATCTTTGGTCCAAATCTGGTGCCATAGTAGGCAAGGAAATCAATAGCCGAATCATCGCCCAAAAAATCGATGGATTCTATTGGATGTATTTCGGGGATACCGATTTATTCATGGCAAAATCAAGTGACCTACGTTTATGGGAGGTTTGTGAGAATGCAGAAAACCAACAAAAAATCTCCGTCCTACACCCAAGAATGGGGTATTTCGATTCCCGCCTCGTTGAACCGGGGCCATATGCCTTACTCAGGCCGCAAGGAATTCTACTAATCTATAATGCGAGTAATGCCGCAAATTTCAACGATGCCAAATTCCCCAAATTCACCTATGCCGCCGGACAAGCACTCTTCGATGCTAAAAAACCATACCGACTAATTAACCGGTCGAATCAGGCATTTATTTGGCCAGACAAAGATTACGAGCGTATCGGTGAGGTAAATGAGGTCTGCTTCGTGGAAGGGCTTGTCCATTTTAATGGTAAATGGTTCTTATACTACGGAACCGCAGATTCAAAAATCGCAATAGCAACAACTAACTGATAATTTTCAAAAATACGTTAAAATCTCACCTTTCCCCCCTAGCTTTGCCAAACCTTGGAGGATTGGCAAAGCTAAGAGAAAAGATATGATTTTAGGAATTCACCACATCGCAATTATCTGCTCAAATTACGCAGTATCCAAACAATTTTACACTGAAAAACTGGGCTTCACCATCGTACGCGAAGTGTACCGCGAAGCACGAGATTCCTACAAATTGGACCTGGAAGTCAATGGCTTATATCAAATTGAGTTGTTTTCATTCCCCAACCCACCAGCCAGAACCTCACGTCCAGAAGCCGCAGGACTTAGGCATCTTGCCTTTTGTGTTGACGATTTAGACGCGACCGTTGCCTTATTAAATCGGCAAAATATTACGTCCGAAATCATCAGAATCGATGAATTTACAGGAAAACGCTTTACTTTTATAGCTGATCCCGACGATCTCCCTATAGAATTTTACGAGCAATGAATCGAATAGATAAAAAACCACTAGCGCAATTAGGCTTTGATTTCGTAACAGAAAACTTCCTTAAAGCAAATGAAACCGAATTTAAACATCGAAATACCCACATAAATCAAAGTCTTTACCGCCAACTTCAAGCACGCGAAATAAGTATTCTAGAGGCCAATTTAAATGAGGCCGAAAACTGGAAAGATCTTTGGGTAAAAGACGGATTCAACCCCTATTTGGTAAAAAATTGCCGGTTTTTTGGTATTGTGCGCATTGGAATACTTGAGTCTTGCTACCTCGAATTCAAAAACCTCCGTATGCCGGTTGGCCTATATAATTCCACGATTATTTCTAGTGATTTTGGTGATAATGTGGCCATAGATCGGGTCAATCTCCTCTCCCACTACCAAATAGGGAATGAGGTCATGATTTTGCAAGTAAATGAACTGGCTACGACCCCTACAGCTAAATTCGGAAATGGAATTGTCAAAGATGGAGAAGAAGAGCGCATTCGGATTTGGCTTGAATTAGGCAACGAAAATGGTGGCCGAAAAGTCGTTCCGTTTATCGGGATGCGACCTGCTGACGCATTTCTTTGGACGCAAGATCGAGAAGATAAGGAACTTCAAGCAGGATATTTAAACTTGACCAAAGCTGAATTCTCATCAGAAAGAGGGTTTTATGGGCAAATTGGAGATCGTACCATAATTAAAAATACAGGCATCATAAAGGATGTCAATATGGGTTCGGACGCCTACATTAAGGGCGCGAATAAACTCAAAAATTTGACCATCATTTCTTATCCAAACGCCTCCACGCAAATCGGCGAAGGCTGTGAAATCGTCAATGGTATCATCCATGAAGGTTGTCGGATATTTTACGGCGTCAAAGCCGTGCGATTTATTTTGGAAGCACAATCCCAACTCAAATATGGGGCACGATTGATCAACTCATTTTTGGGAAGTAACTCGACCATTTCCTGCTGCGAGGTGCTTAATTCCTTGATATTCCCAGCACACGAGCAACATCACAATAATTCATTTCTATGTGCGTCCATCATTAAAGGCCAAAGCAACATGGCCGCCGGAGCTACATTAGGTTCAAATCACAATTCACGTGGAGCAGATGGTGAGTTGCAGACAGGTCGTGGATTTTGGCCAGGCCTTTCAGTGGCACTGAAACACAATTCCAAATTTGCGTCCTTTAACCTGATTTCCAAAGGCAATTATCCGGCAGAAATCCATAATCCAATACCTTTTTCATTATTGGGAAATGACGATCAAACAGGCGGATTGTTAATTATTGCTGGTTATTGGTTTCAATACAATATGTATGCGATTGCACGCAATGCGTGGAAATTTGCAGCGCGGGATCAGCGCGTTGAAAAAAACATGCTACTTGAATTTGATTATTTGGCACCAGATACCGTCAGTGAAATCCTTGAGGCCCGTGACTTATTTTGTCAGTGGGTCGGTGATGCTATCGGAAAAGATGCTGCAGCGGGAAAAGATTGGTTGGCAAATCCTGCCAACGAGCATGAGAATCTAGCTGTTTGGGCCACCGGAATTGAAAATACCAAACGGAAAACACGCGTAGCTAAAGTCTATCGGGCATACCAGATTTTTGGCGACTTATTACATTATCATGCGGCCAAAGAATGGGTCGCCACCTGTGACCGCAATCCCAGCCAAAAACCGCTCGATTTACTTCACAAGACCATGGAAAAAGCAACAGCTATTCAAACCTGGGACAACCTAGGGGGACAGTTGATTCCTTCCGGGGCGGTACTCGAACTCAAAAACAGCGTCAAAAATAGCCAAATCACGCGCTGGTCTCAAGTTCATGACTTCTATGAAACACAGGCCAAGGTATACCCAGATCAAAAATTTGAAAATGCGTTAAATGGCTTATTGAAAGTTGATCCAGAGGTCATGGCCAACATTCCAGCCTGGCTAAATAAAGCCGTAGAAACTGCACGTTTCTTAACTGCAGGAATCGAAAAATCACGCGAAAAAGATTATCAGGATCCATTTCGCCTGGCGATGTTTGGCAATTCCCAAGAACTCGAAGCGGTGATTGGGGATTTGAATGACAATGAGTTTATCCAACAGTCGAAAGTGAGTCAACAGATTTTTGAGGAGAAAATAAAAGCGATACAGATTAGACGCTAAGAATCGGCGTGAAAAACGCCTCAAACTTTGGCAATCCTTTAAGGTTTGCCAAAGAAAAAGCCCCAAAAATCCCATCACCACCCAAAAAAAGCCCCAAGCGTCGCTTGGGGCCCTCTAACGTCTAACATCCGACGACTAGCGTCTAGATGCTTATGGCTTATTCGAATCCACCTTCAAACGCTCCTCGCGATTGGAAATCTCCCACGCCATGTAAAACACCAAACGACCCACTTTTTGTACCTGATCAAATTCAATTTTCTCCACATCATCACCCGGCTGGTGATAATCATCATGAACCCCGTTAAAGAAAAACGCCACAGGGATACCATGCTTAGCGAAATTATAGTGGTCTGAACGGTAGTAAAAACGGTTCGGATCATTGGGATCATTAAAACGGAAATCCAATTCCAAACCTACGTGCTTCTTGTTCTGGTCAATTAAAATCTCACGCAACGACGAAGACAATTTATCAGATCCAATCTCATAAATATAATCCGGCTTACCCATGTGCTCGTCATCGTAACGTCCGGTCATGTCGGTGTTAAGGTCAACCACCGTATTTGCCAATGGAAACAACGGATGCTTGGAATAATACTCAGAACCCAACAAACCTTTCTCCTCACCGGTTACCGTCATAAACAAGATACTCCGGCGCGGTTTTTTACCTTCTGCAGCCGCCTTTCCAAACGCCTCCGCCAATTCCATAATCGTCACCGTTCCCGAACCATCATCATTCGCACCATTATTGATTTGGCCATCAGCCGAAATACCAATGTGATCATAATGAGCGGTTAATATCACCAACTCCTCTTTCTTGTCCGTTCCCTCTAAATAGCCAACCACATTGTAAGTGTCAACTGGTTTTTCCGTACGCTCAATGGTTAAGTTGATGGATGCCAACTTGTACGTAGACGCAATCGATTTTTTAGCAGCAGCCACAGTAGCTTTATAAGCCAATAGCTGCTCTTCGCTCGTGCCTAAAATTTCCGCAGCCATGGCAGATGAAATCAATAAAACAGGTGCCTCGTTTGGCGAAGCAGCCTCATCCGCAAAAACCATACGCTCATTACCAAAACGCTTCATCATCACCTGACGCTGACGTAATTGATTACCAAAATCTTTCTCCGATTTATCCGAAATCAAAATTAATCCCGCCGCACCCACAGCCTGCGAACGCTTTAATTTCTCTTTCCATCCATCCCCTTTACCAAAAACAGACGGATCCTTGGTTCCTGATAAAACATAATTACCCGCCTCGTCTTTCGCCTCTCCTTCAAATGCGAGAACATATTTTCCTTTGGCATTTAACTTAGCAAAATCCGTAAAGCCCGCCTGCTGAATTCCAAATCCAGCAAAGACCACCGGCACTTTCGTATTCGCAGCTACTGGTACCAAAGCACTCGCCATAAAGTGTCCCAAATAATCGTATGATTTCCCCTTGATAGCTAGCGCAACCTTCGTCCACGATCGATTCACCAAATCTACTTTTTGAAAGTAAGAACCATTTACAGGTGCTAATCCCGATTTCTTAAAATGATCCGCAATGTAATTCGCTGCCACCATTTGTTCTGGTGATCCCGTATTCCGCCCTTTTAGGCTATCGGATGCAATAAATGTCAGGTGCTTTTTCAGATCTTCTGCCTTAATTGTCAAGGCATAGGGAACCGGATTTGATTGAGCGAAAGCGCCGATTGAAATTAAATTAGCGAACAGAATGAACGCTAAAAGATAGTTTGTTAATTTTTTCATGAAGCAAAACAAATTTTAGGAAAGCGAAGTTAAGGAATCAAAAATAAATCGCTAAAAAAAGATTACTTTTGTGGCGCTTTTCATCTCAAATTCAGACGAATTTTATGACCCCAAATTTCAAGTATCGGGAAGACTTTTCATTGCGTCACAACAATGTAGAGCCAACCGATGTAGCAGCTATGTTAAAAGAAATCGGCGTAGCTGATTTAAACACACTCATCAATCAAACTGTACCCGAAAAAATTCGTTTGGCACAAGGCCTTCGCCTGCCAGAACCCAAAACTGAATTTGAATTCCTGCGTGATTTCAAACAAGTCATGGGTCAAAATAAAATCTTCAAAAGCCACATCGGCTTAGGATATTACGATACATTTACACCTACGGTCATTTTGCGCAATATTTTGGAAAATCCATCTTGGTACACGGCCTACACGCCTTATCAAGCGGAAATTGCACAAGGTCGTTTGGAAATGTTGTTGAACTACCAAACCATGATCATCGACCTAACTGGCATGGAATTAGCGAACGCGTCCCTCTTAGATGAAGGAACAGCGGCCGCGGAAGCCATGACCATGTTATATGGCCAGCGCCCGACAGAACGTGGAAATGCAGAAACCCTTTTCGTTTCATCGCTTTGCCTACCACAAACCATCGATTTATTAATGACCCGCGCAGAGCCAATTGGCATTGAAATCGAAGTAGGCGACCATACCAAAATTGACCTAACCGATCCAAAATATTACGGTATCGTTTTACAATATCCAGCGGCAAACGGAGAGGTATTTGATTATACTGCTTTTGTGAGCTCTGCCAAAGAACAACATATACAAATCGTAGTTGCTGCCGATTTACTTGCCTTGACTTTATTAACGCCTCCAGGTGAATGGGGTGCGGATGTTGTCGTAGGAAGTTCGCAACGTTTTGGCGTACCGATGGGTTTCGGTGGTCCTCATGCTGCTTTCTTCGCAACGAAAGAAAAATACAAGCGAAGCATTCCAGGTCGTATCATCGGGGTTTCCGTAGACACCGAAGGAAATCGTGCGCTTCGTATGGCTTTGCAAACCCGCGAGCAACATATTAGAAGAGAAAAAGCAACGTCCAATATCTGTACCGCGCAAGTACTGCTTTCCATCATGGCAGCAGCTTACGGAATTTACCATGGACCGGATGGCTTAAAGAAAATCGCTTCACGCGTGTATGGCCTAACGGAATTGTTGGCCGCCGGTTTGAAAAAACTAGGATACACCTTAGAAAACACCCAACACTTTGATACGTTAACTGTTTTAACCGGTGAACAAACCGAAGAAATTCGGGAATATGCCGAAGAATCGGAGCGTAATTTGAGATACTACAAAAATGATGGCGAGAAGTTGGGCATCACGCTTGACGAAACTACCTCAGAAGATGATGTGATTGAGATTTTGGCATTTTTCCAACGGGCGCAAGGCCAACGAATCTTAGGGGATGAGTTGACCGTCGCATGGAATATCCCAACATCCCTAACACGCGCATCGAACTTCATGACCCATGAGGTTTTCAATCGCTACCATTCCGAGCACGGTATGTTGCGTTATTTGAAGTCACTTGAATCCAAAGATTTATCGATGGTTCACTCCATGATTTCCTTGGGATCATGTACCATGAAATTGAATGCAACGACCGAAATGATTCCGGTGACTTGGCCAGAATTAGGTAAAATGCATCCATTTGCCCCGGGCTTCCAGACGCGTGGGTACCAACAAATGATCACGGAATTAAGTAAGTGGTTATGTGAAATCACTGGATTTGCGGCTATGTCGATGCAACCCAATTCAGGTGCGCAAGGCGAATACGCAGGTTTGATGGTGATTCGTGCTTACCATGCGTCGCGTGGAGATTCGCACCGTAACATCGCACTGATTCCTTCTTCTGCACACGGAACCAATCCTGCTTCTGCCGTGATGGCTGGCATGAAAGTTATCGTGACTCCTTGTGATGCACATGGAAATATTGATGTAGCTGAACTTCGTGCCAAAGCGGAGGAGCATAAAGATAATTTGGCATGCTTGATGATTACCTACCCAAGTACGCACGGTGTATTTGAAGAAAGTATTATTGACATTTGCCAAATGATTCACGAGTTCGGTGGACAAGTATATATGGATGGAGCAAACATGAACGCGCAGGTGGGATTAACATCTCCGGCACGCATTGGCGCCGACGTATGTCACTTGAACCTTCATAAAACCTTCTGTATTCCACACGGAGGTGGCGGTCCAGGTATGGGACCTATCGGCGTGGCACCACAATTGGTTCCATTCTTACCAGGTCATGTGATTACGGATTCGGTCGAAGCACCGGCACATGGTGCAGTTTCTGCAGCACCGGTTGGTTCAGCTTCTATCTTAGCCATCTCATACGCATACATTGCGATGATGGGCGGCGAAGGATTAACGATGGCCACGATGACGGCCATTTTAAATGCCAATTACATCAAAGCTCGTTTGGAAAAAGAATTCCCAATTCTCTACACAGGTTCGCAAGGACGTTGTGCACATGAAATGATTTTGGATTGTCGGCCATTCAAAATCTCCGCTGCCGTTGAAGCAGAGGACATCGCGAAACGCTTGATGGATTACGGTTTCCACGCACCTACCCTATCTTTCCCGGTAGCAGGAACGTTAATGATTGAGCCAACAGAATCTGAAAGCAAAGAAGAATTAGATCGCTTCTGCGATGCGTTGTTAAGTATCCGTGCTGAGATTCGCGCGATCGAAGAGGGCCGTGTAGAGAAGACAAACAACTTACTGAAAAACGCGCCGCATACACAAACACGTGTTTTGGCTGCTGAATGGGATAAAGTTTACACACGTGAAGAAGCTGTTTTCCCTCTTCCGTATGTCAAAGCCAATAAATTTTGGCCTACCGTTTCTCGGATTGACTCAGCATACGGCGATCGAAACTTGGTTTGCGCGTGCGAGCCTACTTCGAGTTACGCATAAATAAATCTTTTAAAATCCCTCTGGAGTAATTCAGAGGGATTTTTATTGATAATTTAATTAGTATGCTTGCATAACATTTTGTTTTTTCTTTATATTTACTGCGTTAGACGCTGACGGGGTCTCTGAGCCCGACAATACTAACAAAAATCAATCTCAAACTTGTTAACATGAATCGTTCCATTAAACGCGTAGCCATCCTTGGCTCAGGAATCATGGGCTCTCGCATTGCCTGTCATTTCGCAAACATTGGCGTTCAAGTATTGCTTTTGGACATCGCTCCAAAAGAACTGAACCCAGAGGAACAAGCAAAAGGCCTTAGCCTGGAGCACCCATCCGTGAAAAATCGGATCGTCAATACAGCATTTCAACAAACTATACAGGCAAAGCCCGCATCGCTTTATAGTAGCGGCTTTGCCAAAAACATCAAACTGGGCAACTTCGATGATAACTTATCGGAGATTGCGCAGGCCGACTGGATTATGGAGGTCATTGTGGAAAATTTAGCGATCAAAAAATCGCTTTATGACCGCGTCGAGCAATTCCGTAAACCAGGAACACTAATCACATCGAATACGTCCGGCATCCCCATTCATTTGATGGCTGAGGGTCGTTCAGATGATTTCCAAAACCACTTTTGTGGTACACACTTTTTCAATCCGCCACGTTACTTACGCTTGTTGGAGATTATCCCAACCCCCAAAACGGATCCCAAAATCATCGATTTCCTCATGCAATTCGGCGAAACCCAATTGGGTAAAACCACCGTTTTGTGTAAAGATAGCCCCGCCTTTATCGCCAACCGCATCGGAGTTTATTCGATGATGCAAACCATGAAAGTGGTAGAGGAATTGGGTTTAACGGTGGAGCAGGTAGATAAGTTGACCTCGAAAGTCGTAGGCCGACCGAAATCAGGGACCTTCCGTTTATCCGATGTCGTGGGTTTAGATACGACGGTTCACGTGGCGAATAATTTGAAGCAAGCATTAACAAACGACGAAAGCAAGTCGATTTTCGAATTGCCAAACATGCTCCAAAAACTAATGGACAACAAATGGCTCGGCGATAAAACCGGTCAAGGATTTTATAAGAAGACCAAAGAAGGTGGCAAAACGGTCATCTTAAGTTTGGACTTACAAACATTTGAATACCGACCGTCGCAAAAGGTTTCATTCGAAACCTTGGAGCGCACAAAGGCCATCGATAAATTAGCTGATCGCTTTGCCTATTTGTTAGCAGGAAAAGATTTAGCGGGAGAATTTTACCGCAAGACATTCCTAGATGGCTTCCGTTACGCATCCATGCGTGTACCTGAAATCGCAGATGATTTTATCAAAATTGACCAAGCAATCTGCGCAGGTTTTGGTTGGGAAATGGGCATTTTCGAAACGTGGGATGCGATCGGTGTACAAACTGGAATCGATCTTATGGCTGCGGAAGGCCACCAACCAGCCGCTTGGGTGACTGAGATGGTGAAGGCGGGGAATAGCAGCTTTTACCGATCAGAAAATGGGGAGCGTCAGTACTATGACATTCATACTAAAAAATACCTAGCGATTCCAGGTGCTGAAAAGCAGATTAATCTGCAAATTTTAAAACCAACCAAAACCATCTTCAAAAACGACGATGCGAGCATCATTGATATTGGTGATGGCATCATCAACTTGGAATTCCATTCGAAGATGAATACGATGGGGCAAGGAGTTTTGGAAGGTATCCAAAAAGCATTAGACCTAGCGGAGAAAGATTACCGCGGTTTGGTGATTGGAAATGAGGGCGTTGAGGCATTCTCGGCGGGAGCGAATTTGGGGATGCTGTTTATGTATGCGGCCCAACAAGAATTTGATGAAGTCAATCAAATGATTGCCATCTTCCAAAAAACCATGATGCGCGTTCGCTACTCATCCATTCCGGTGGTTGTAGCTCCGCATACTTTAGCTTTAGGCGGAGGAACGGAAATCAACTTACATGCGGATAAAATTGTCGCTCATGCAGAATTATACATGGGCTTAGTTGAAGTGGGCGTTGGCCTAATTCCAGCCGGTGGTGGAACCAAAGAAATGGCTTTACGTATGGGCGATGCCCGTCGGAAAGGCGACGTGGAACTGAACCGTTTACAAGAAGCTTTCATGAACATTGCGACGGCGCGCGTGAGTACATCGGCATATGAAGCCTTGGAGATGAACTACTTACGCAAGGAAGATCGCATCGTTTTAAATCGCAGCCAACTCATTTCGGAGGCGAAAAAAGAGGCGATTGCTTTGGCGGAAGCAGGCTATGTTCAGCAGCAACCACGTAGTGATGTGTGGGTGGAAGGAAAACAAGGTTTGGCCTTATTTAAAGCAGGAATTCAAGGCATGTTGATGGGTAAATACATCTCCGAACATGATGCCTTAATTGCCAATAAATTAGCCTATGCGATTTGCGGTGGTGATTTAGATACGCCACAAATGGTAACCGAAGATTACTTAATCGACTTAGAACGCGAGGCATTCCTATCGCTTTCAGGCGAACGCAAAACACTCGAACGAATCAGTAGCATATTAAATGGAGGTAAACCTTTAAGAAATTAATCATGAACGCATATATCATAGCAGGTTACCGCACAGCGGTGGCAAAAGCAAACAAAGGTGGATTTAGAACCATGCGACCAGATGATTTGGCGGCAGAGGTGATCAAACATTTAATGGCACAAGTTCCCTCAGTGGACCCAGCATTGGTGGAAGATTTAATCGTAGGTAATGCAATTCCCGAAGCGGAACAAGGCATGCAGATGGCGCGTTACATTTCGCTATTATCATTGCCAAAGAGCGTACCTGGTTTCATCATCAACCGTTATTGCGGATCAGGTTTGGAAGCCATCGCTTTAGCTTCTTCCAAAGTTACGGCTGGCATCGCGGATTGCATTATTGCAGGTGGAACTGAATCCATGAGTATGTTGCCGATGATGGGTCACAAAACTGTATTGAATTATAACATCGCTTCCGAGCATCCCGATTACTACATCGGTATGGGCTTAACGGCTGAAGAGGTTGCAAAAAAATATGAGATAACCCGAGAAGAGCAAGACGCATTTGCATTGGCATCACACCAAAAAGCATTAGCTGCACAAGCTGCTGGGCATTTTGACAAATCCATCGTACCGATCAGCGTATCTGAAAATTATTTCGATGCGGCATCGGGTAAGAAGCAAACAAGAACGTGGACCGTCTCGAAAGATGAGGGGCCACGTGCTGATACGACGATTGAAGCACTTGGAAAATTGAAACCAGTATTCGCCATGGGTGGAACGGTGACCGCAGGAAATGCATCCCAAACTTCCGATGGAGCAGCCTTTGTTTTAGTCGTTTCAGAAGCATTTGTGAAGCAACATAAATTAGAACCTATCGCGCGCATGGTGACTTATGCGACTGCAGGTGTGGAGCCAAGTTTGATGGGGATTGGCCCGGTGGAAGCGATTCCTTTGGCCTTGAAAAAAGCGGGATTGCAATTGAAAGATATCCAACAAATCGAATTGAATGAAGCCTTTGCGGCACAGTCTTTGGCAGTAATCAAAACCTTGGGAATTGATCCAAATATCGTAAATGTAAACGGCGGCGCGATTGCTTTGGGACATCCACTCGGATGTTCGGGCGCTAAATTGTCCATTCAATTATTCGACGAAATGAAACGCCGTAACCAGAAATACGGCATGGTAACTGCCTGCGTAGGTGGTGGCCAGGGCGTTGCAGGGATTTACGAGCGACTTTAATTTTTTTCCTTTGGCAAAGCTTCGCGCTTTGCCAAAGTTTTAAGACGTGATGAATTGCGTCTTTACATCATCAACAAATGACATCAACTGATTACATCCGCCTAGAATCCGAATACGGTGCGCATAACTACCATCCCATACCCGTTGTCCTAAATAAAGGTTTAGGTGTGCATGTCTGGGACGTTGAAGGCAAAAAATACCTTGACTTTTTATCTGCCTACAGTGCAGTGAACCAAGGACATTGCCACCCGCGCTTAATCCAAGCCATCACCGAGCAAGCCCAAAAACTCACCTTGAGTTCACGTGCTTTTCACAATGACCAATTGGGATTAACGGAGAAAAAGCTCGCAGAAAAATTTGGTTACGAGAAAGTATTGTTGATGAATACCGGTGTCGAAGCCGGTGAATCCGCCATCAAATTAGCGCGAAAATGGGCGTATGAAGTAAAAGGAATTCCGTCAAATAAAGCTCAAATCATCGTGGCCGAAGGCAACTTCTGGGGTCGAACGATTTCTGCAATTTCCTCGTCAACAGACCCGAATAGCTATACCAATTTTGGCCCATTCACACCGGGATTTATCAAAATCCCCTACAATAACTTAGCGGCTTTAGAAGAAAAATTACAAAATCCCAACGTCGCAGCCTTCATGGTGGAACCTATTCAAGGTGAGGCTGGCGTGGTTTTACCCGACACAGGCTACCTGAAAAAAGCGGCAGATCTTTGCAAAAAACATCGGGTACTTTTCATCGCCGATGAAATCCAAACGGGTCTCGGTCGGACCGGTGCGTGGTTGGCCTGCCACCACGAATTCGTTCACCCCGATATTTTATTATTAGGCAAGGCTCTTTCCGGAGGATTTATGCCGGTTTCGGCGGTGTTATGCAGTAATGAAATCATGTTGACCATTAAACCAGGCGAACATGGGTCGACCTTTGGTGGTAATCCATTAGCCTGTGCGGTAGCCAACGTCGCGATTGATATCCTGGAGGACGAAGATTTGATTGAAAATGCTGAAAAACGTGGCAAACAGTTAATGAAATTCCTTCAAACCCTAAAGGCAAAAACTGCCTTAATTCGGGAAGTGCGCGGAAAAGGATTATTATGTGCGATTGAAATTAACACCGATGAAGACAGTCCTGTAGCTTGGGAAATCTGTCTAGATTTCATGCGCGCAGGTCTTTTGGCAAAACCTACCCACGGAAATAAAATCCGATTGGCACCTCCATTGACCATTTCCAAAGTTGAAATGGATCAAGCCTGCGAAATCATTGAGAAAGTATTTTTTGGCTATTAACGCATTCATCGGACTGCCATGCCCAATAAACCAAGCGGGCTGACAATCCGATGAACGTAATTCAATGGGTAGAATCGGCATACTAGCGATTCATGGAAACCAAAAACTCTTCGTTGTTTCGTGTACCTTTCATTTGCTGTTGCAAGAATTCCATCGCCTCTACTGAGTTCATGTCCGACATGTGCTTGCGTAAAATCCAAACACGTTGCAATACCGCTGGATCCATTAATAGATCCTCACGACGCGTACCGGATGCAGTTACATCAATCGAAGGATAAATACGGCGGTTGGCCAATTTACGATCCAATTGTAATTCCATGTTACCCGTACCTTTAAATTCCTCAAAGATTACCTCATCCATTTTCGAACCAGTTTCGATCAAGGCAGTTGCGATGATAGTCAATGAACCACCATTTTCCACATTACGTGCCGCGCCGAAGAAACGTTTTGGTTTGTGTAATGCATTGGCATCCACACCACCTGATAAAATCTTACCTGAAGATGGAACAACTGTATTATAAGCACGCGCTAAACGCGTGATTGAATCTAATAAAATCACGACATCGTGACCACATTCTACCATACGTTTTGCTTTCTCCAAAACTAGATTGGCCACTTTCACGTGACGTTCTGCTTGCTCATCGAAGGTAGATGAAATTACCTCCGCGCGTACCGAACGTTGCATATCCGTTACCTCCTCTGGACGCTCATCGATCAATAAAATGATCAAATAAACCTCGGGGTGATTGCGCGAAATCGCATTGGCGATATCTTTCAATAAGACTGTTTTACCCGTTTTTGGTTGGGCTACAATCATACCCCTTTGGCCTTTACCAATCGGCGCAAACAAATCCAAAATACGCGTCGAATAATTATCCGCCGTTGAAGACAAGTTTAATTTTTCCTCTGGAAACAATGGTGTTAAATATTCGAAGTTGATCCGATCACGAATCTCATCCGTCGTTTTTCCATTCACAGATTCCACTTTCAATAAAGCGAAATATTTCTCCCCTTCTTTTGGTGGACGAATCTTTCCTAAAATGGTATCCCCCGTCTTCAAACCAAACATTTTGATTTGCGAAGGTGATACATAAATATCATCTGGTGATGCTAAATAGTTGTAATCCGATGAACGCATGAAACCGTATCCACCTTCTTGCATGATTTCCAAAACCCCTTCATTGTCAATTAAGCCATCCAATTCTTTGATAACTTGATTGTAATTAGTGCGGTGCTGGCGATGTTGATGCTGGGGCTGTTGGGCCTGCGCATCTTCTTTAGGCAAGGTACTTAAATCAACCGGTGCGTCTGTTGGCGACACTTTATCTGCTGCCAAAGGCGCATCACTCGTTACGAACGAAGTATCTACTTCCTCTGGCTCGATGATCCCGGCCATTTCGATAGGCGCTTCTTCCACATCAGGCTTACCTTTACGTGGAGGACGAACATTACGAACAGGTTTAGCCGTCGCTACGGGCTCTTCTGAGGGTGAGGATTCTTGAGTTGGTTCTTCCAAAGGAGCATCTACCATAGGTAAAAGTGGAGCTTGTTCTTCGTTTGGTTTTTGAATTCGTTGACGCTTAGGCCGTTCAGTGGAATTTGAGGATTCTTTATTATCCATAAATGGGGTAAATGATGTTCTTTTTTGATTGATCAATCCTCATTGAATCGTAAAATTCGATACCGGAACTATTTGGTAAGGAGCTAATAAAAGAGGGATTGTCTACATTGAAGCGCTCTCGTATCGAAACGCTTTGCAATACTACATGCTAAGTGTCAGATTGTCAAGCATTTTCTTTTGTTTTTACACCAAAGCCCGATTATTTCGTATTTTTACGACCAATCTAGGTCATGAAATCAGCTAACGAACTCCTAATCACGCAATTGAATGAACGTAAAGCCGCTGGGCTATTGCGTGAAACCAAATGTGTGGATGACCTCATCGACTTTTGTTCCAATGATTATTTAGGATTTGCGCGCAACCGAGAACTGGGTGAAGCGATGGCGACAAATTATTCTGCGTGGCTGGGCCAACAATCCTTAGAAACGCCAATCAATGGTGCTACGGGATCTCGCCTTATTTCGGGGCATAGTAAACTCGTTGACATTTTTGAAACACAATGCGCCGCCATGCATCAAGCAGAAGCAGCCTTATTATTTAGTTCGGGATATGAAGCGAACATCGGTTTAATTGCCGCTTTAGCCCAAAAGGACCATGTTATTTTTTGTGATAAATTATTACATGCCAGTTTAATCGATGGTTTACGTTTAAGTGCGGCGGAACGCCGGATATTTAAACATAACGATCTGGAGGATTTGGTGCACTTATTGGAACAATATCCCATCGCTACCACCAAATGGGTTGTTGTCGAATCCATCTATTCCATGGATGGCGACCAGGCTCCTTTGGCTGAATTAATTGCCCTTCGTGAAAAATATCAGTTTGAACTACTAGTAGATGAAGCGCACGCAGGGGGACTTTATGGTTCAAAAGGAGAGGGATTGGGTGCTGCGTTTCCTGAAATTTTTGCACGCGTCATCACTTTCGGAAAAGCATGGGGAAATGCAGGTGCTGTGGTCCTAGGCTCTACGATTTTAAAACAGTTTTTAATCAATTTTGCGCGCCCGTTTATATACTCCACAGCGCCCACACCAGAGCATGTACATCATTTATTAACGTCCATGCCGATTGTCCAGCAAGCTGATGAAGCAAGGATCAGGTTGAAAAATAATATTGACTTGTTCCGAAAAAACATCAAAGCGACCTCTTGGGGCCCAAGTGAAACAGCCATTCAAACCTTTTTTGTTTCGGGAAATGAAGCCGTTCGTGCCGTTGCCAAATCCGCACAAGATGCTGGGTTCGCAGTTAAGCCAATCGTGTATCCTACAGTCCCGAAAGGCAAAGAACGCATCCGAATTACCTTAACATCCTTGACAAAAGAAATCGACATATTGGCCCTTATACAAACCCTCGAATCGCATGCCTAAGCAATTTATAATCGCTGGAATTGGTACTGAAATAGGCAAAACAGTTTGTTCAGCCATTGTTACAAAAGCAATACAAGCCGCTTATTGGAAACCAATTCAAGCTGGAAATTTAAATGATGGAGATGCGTATTGGATCCAGAAATGGGTTCCAGAAACCAAGATATTTCCATCTGTGTACGCACTAAATCATCCACTTTCACCCCATACCGCGGCAGAGCTAGATGGGGTAAGCATCGAAATAGAGGCATTTTCCTTGCCTGAGACGGCACAAAATTTGGTGGTGGAATTAGCTGGTGGAATCATGGTTCCGCTTAACGACAACCAAACCAATTTGGATCTGATTAAATACCTAGGACTGCCCGTTATTTTGGTCAGTAAAAATTATTTAGGAAGCATCAACCATACCTTGATGACCTATGAAATATTAAAATCGCACCACATCCCCATCGAAGGAATTATCTTTAATGGCCAAACAAATAGTTCGGGCGAAGCGTTTATTGTCAAACATACGGGACTTCCTGTTTTGTTGCGCGTCAACGAAGAAAAAGAAATTAACTCCAGCATCATCGCTCACTATGCCCAATCACTCCAACGCTAATTTAGCTCAACGAGATGCCGCAGTTATTTGGCATCCATTCACACAGCATCAAATCGAACCTCTTTCGATTCCAATTACGCATGGAGAAGGCGTTTATTTAGTTGACGCAGATGGCAAAAAATACATCGATGCCATCTCCTCCTGGTGGGTTAGTATTCATGGACATGCACATCCTTACTTAGCACAAAAAATTTACGAGCAAGCGTTAAAACTAGAACAAGTTATTTTTGCTGGCTTTACGCACGAACCAGCTATTCAATTGGCTGAGCGTTTACTTGGGCATTTGCCCGCTAATTTTCAGAAAGTTTTCTATTCGGATAATGGAAGTACGGCGGTGGAAGTGGGCGTTAAGATGGCCTTGCAATTTTTCCACAATCAAGGACAAACACAAAAGCGGAAAATCATTGCTTTTGAGGATGCTTACCATGGTGACACCTTTGGGGCGATGAGTCTCGGAGCGCCAAGCGCCTTCAATGCACCATTTCAAGATATGTTATTTGAGGTAGAATTTCTACCTAGCCCATGTAATCCCGAAGCTTGTATCGCAGCCATGCGTGAAAAAATGCAAGATGCTGAAACGTATGCAGCCTTTATATTTGAGCCTTTGATTCAAGGTGCGGGTGGGATGAAAATGTATGCCCCAGAGACATTGGATGCGTTGATTTCTTTGGCGCATGCCAACAAGCTTTTGTGTATAGCCGATGAAATCATGACGGGTTTTGGTCGGACGGGCAAGTGGTTTGCGATGGATTATTTGCAGCATAAACCCGATATAGCTTGTTTCTCGAAAGGCTTGACTGGAGGCATGATGGCGATGGGAATCACTACATGTTCGAATGAACTTTTCGATACATTTCTATCGGATGACCGCAAAAAAATGCTTTTTCATAGTCATTCCTTTACCGCAAATCCGATGGCCTGCGCTGTTTCCCTAGCGAGTTTAGATCTGATGGAGAAACCGGAAACTTGGGAAAATATTGCGCGTGTTCAAGCGCGGCATGAGGCTTGGATAGAAAAAATACGCCCACATCGCATCATTCGAAACCTACGTGTGCAAGGGACAATCCTAGCATTTGAATTAGAAGATGGACAGGAAAATGGGTATATGCATTCGATTCGAGATGATGCGTATCAATATTTCATAAATAAAGGGATCCTTATGAGACCCCTCGGTAATACCATTTATATTTTAGCTCCCTATTGCATCAGCAACGATGAACTGGAAATTATTTATTCGGAAATCGAAAATTTCGCCGCTGGACTAGTTGGCTAATTTCGTCGACTGCCAAGAAACCATTTGCCAGCGACCATCTTCAAACACGAAAACATCTGTAAATCGCAATTTAAGTGGCGCTTCTTTCCCTTCGGCATTAATCGTAACGATATTAACAATTCCCGTGTTAATACCTGTTTTCCCATATACACGCGTCGTCAATTCCGCAGGCTCAATTGATTGATAATTAGATTTTCCAGAGAAAATAGAGGCAACGTAGGACTCCTTGTTGTCAGCAACTCCACTGGAATGAAAATATACTAAATCTTTGTGAAAAGCGGCCTCTAAGCCTGCGCGGTCTTTGGCAACCATCACTTTAAATCTACTTAATTCGGCTTGTTTTAGTGATGCAACATCTGCTTTTTGAGCTAGTGAGATTAACGTCAAACAGGCAAATAACAGGGTTAATAGGCTAGTTTTCATGTAGTTAATTTAAATTTAAAGTCATATTAATAAAAAAATTACTCAAAATAATGGGGTAATTAAATAAATTGTGCTAACTAAACCAAACTCATGTCTACATTCCAAACGTATCTGTTACTTGGATTACAGCATATTCTCAACTGGCAAGCCTTAGATCATTTGTTGTTTATTCTCGCCATCACCTGTATTTATACCTTGACTGACTTGAAGCGACTATTTTATTTAGTCAGTGCGTTCACCTTAGGACATTCGCTTACATTGGTATTAGCCACAATAAAACTAATTGAAATTTCAGCTAATTGGATTGAATGGTTGATTCCGTGTACCATATTGATAACTGCTTTGACTAACCTTCGCTTTAAAGAGCGCCAAAAACATAAAAATACCTATTGGATGGTTACGGCTTTCGGTTTGATTCACGGTTTAGGGTTCTCAAATTATTTACAGAGTTTATTAGGTAAAGAAGCCGGAATTGTCGGACCACTTTTTGCATTTAATGTTGGTCTTGAATTAGGCCAAATGATTGTCGTTGCAGTTATTCTAGGTCTAGGGACATTATTGATGCATATTTTGCATGTACGTCAACGGACCTATGTGCTTGTCTTATCGGGAATTATCATTGGTTTAGTCTTGCCGATGATTCTGGAAAGATGGTAAAAAAAATGCCCTGAATTTCTCCAGGGCATTTTTTAAAAAACTTATATTCATATTAAAAATCTTCACTCATAGAGAATGACATAGATTCTTTATCGGACATGACACCTGATTTTTGATATTCAGCCACACGCTTTTCGAAGAAATTAGTCTTCCCTTGCAATGAAATCATTTCCATAAAATCGAATGGATTGGTCGCGTTGTAGTTCTTTTGGCATCCTAAAGAAACCAACAAACGATCCGCTACAAACTCAATGTATTGACACATCAATTCTGAATTCATGCCAATCAAGGAAACTGGCAAAGCGACCGTAACAAATTCTTTTTCAATTTCTACCGCATTTAAAATGATCTCGTAAATACGCTCTTGAGAAATTTTATTTTTGATGTGATCGGTGTATAATAGACATGCAAAATCACAATGTAAACCTTCATCACGCGAGATCAATTCATTGGAGAATGATAGACCTGGCATTAAGCCACGTTTCTTCAACCAGAAAATCGAACAAAACGAGCCGGAAAAGAAGATTCCTTCAACGGCTGCAAATGAGATGAGACGTTCTACAAAATTGTCGCTTTCAATCCACTTCAATGCCCAATCCGCTTTCTTCTTCACGCAGTCAATCGTCTCAATGGCACGTAACAAATGGTCTTTCTCTTTTGGGTCGTTAATGTAAGTATCAATCAGAAGAGAATACGTTTCTGAGTGAATGTTTTCCATCATGATTTGAAAACCATAGAAACATTTTGCTTCAGCATATTGTACCTCTTTCAAGAAATTGTTTGCTAAATTTTCATTCACGATACCGTCAGAGGCCGCGAAAAAAGCTAGAACGTGAGAGATAAAATGACGTTCTCCGTCATTTAATTTCTTCCAATCTGACAAATCTTGTTGAAGGTCAATCTCTTCAGCCGTCCAAAAAGAGGCTTGGGATTGCTTGTAGAATCTCCAGATATCATCGTGTTTGATTGGAAATAAAACGAAACGACTTGGGTCCTCTATTAAAAGAGGTTCAGAAAAAAGTTCTTTTGACATGTGAAATATAAATGAATTCGAAATTAAGAATTTATCGCTTATAATATTAAAATACTAAGACTATATTTTGGGCTAAATTGTTTTAAATTTTTAAAAGAAAAATCCGCCTACTTGAACGACCAACGCTGTGCCGTAGGGGGAGTTCGATCCAGCCGTATAATTTAAGTCATACATGACGTTTAAATTAATTCCTAGTTTGGATCCAATGCCTATGCCAACTAAAACGGGCGTGGAATATTTCATCTTATTCGCGGGGCTTGCAATGTCTTGAAAATTTTCAATTTGGGCAGTTAAATACCCCTGGCCAATCATCGCTGATAAAGCCGGCACAAATTGACGAACAAAGATTCGTTGGCCTAATAAATTAGACGCTTGAAAACCTCGGAAAGAAAAATATTGATAGGTAAGACCTACCCCTAAAATCGTATTATTTGTTAGCATATACCCCGCCATAGGCGAAATACCTATGCTAGTTGGATTACCAAAACTTAATCCCGAAATCCCTCCCCCAAAGTGCAATCGTTGGCGAAATGGCAAGTCTTTCACATCGGGTTCGATATCGAGATCCCCTTTTGCCCCTTCCTCTGAAATGACGACAGGATCTTGTGCTTGACTTGCAAATGAGATTGAAAGAAGAGCAAAGGCGAAAAATAAGATTATTGATTTCATTTTATCAGTTTATAATGTTTCCAAGGCTTCATTCCCCCTTACCTTTGGCAATCCTCCAAGGTTTGCCAAAGGTAGCGTTGGGTTTGTCAAAATTAAAGGATAATTTTGAGATATGAGTTCTCCTTTGCCCCAAGATTTCGAAAATTTAGAC
The DNA here is from genome assembly GCF_964796385.1 of Aquirufa sp. Lineage (NCBI taxonomy): Bacteria > Pseudomonadati > Bacteroidota > Cytophagia > Cytophagales > Flectobacillaceae > Aquirufa > Aquirufa sp. The sequence continues at coordinate 42,431 of NZ_CBAUBA010000021.1, forward strand.
CCTAGGTCCTACATCATTATCAAAGGTGCGCGCGTACATAATCTCAAGGGAGTCGACGTAGCCATACCCCGCAATAAATTAGTCGTTATTACAGGCCTTTCAGGCTCGGGAAAATCTTCACTCGCATTTGATACGCTTTTTGCAGAAGGCCAACGCATGTACGTTGAAAGTCTGAATTCCTATGCGCGCCAATTTTTAGGCCGCATGGAAAAACCGGCCGTTGATTACATTCGTGGAGTTTCTCCGGCGATTGCCATCGAGCAAAAAGTAAATACAAAAAATCCGCGGTCAACGGTGGGGACGACTACCGAGATCTACGATTATCTCAAATTATTATTCGCCCGAATCGGTAAAACCTATTCGCCCGTGTCTGGGAAAGAGGTCAAGAAAGATTCTGTATCCACCATAGTCGATTGGATTGGAACATATCCCGACAAAAAAGTCCTAATCCTCGCGCCTTTAGTAGCGCATCCTGACCGTAGCATTTTGGATGAATGCCAGCTACTCATTCAAAAAGGATATACGCGTCTGAAAATTAAGGACGAAATTGTCGAATTAGAAGAACTCGTTGATGAAGCCGACAACCTAAAAAAACTTCAAGCCAAACCAGGTGAAATTGCTATTTTAGTTGACCGACTGATTAGCAAACCAGAGGATGAAGAAACCATTTTCCGACTAGGCGATTCGGTTCAAACAGCCTATTTCGAGGGCGAAGGGGTTTGTTGGATCGAAGTCGAAGGCCAAAAACGCACCCAATTCTCCAATAAATTCGAACTCGATGGTCAGGTTTTTGAAGAACCAAGCCTCAATTTGTTTTCGTTCAATAACCCGTACGGCGCGTGTAAAAATTGTGAAGGTTACGGTAAAGTCTTGGGGCTCGATCCTGACCTTGTCATTCCAGATCAAAACCTCTCCGTCTACGAAGGAGCGATTGCCCCATGGCGCAGCGAGCGCATGAGCGAATGGCTACATCCTTTATTGCGCAACGGCATTCATTTTGATTTCCCAATTCACCGACCTTACAAAGATTTAAGCACCAAAGAGCAGCAATTACTTTGGAAAGGGAATAAATACTTTGCGGGATTAAATCAGTTTTTTGACCATCTCGAAAAAGAGACCTACAAAATTCAATACCGCGTTCTCCTATCCCGCTACCGGGGCAAAACAACGTGTCCAGAATGCCAGGGGTCTCGATTACGTGGCGACGCTGCGAATGTGAAAATCCTCGATACGTCGATTATCGATTTGGTACTTTGGCCCATTTCGAAGACTAAAAAATTCTTTGATTCACTGCAATTGTCTGAAACAGATCAGAAAATTGCCAAACGAATTTTAATCGAAATCACGAACCGACTGGACTACATGGACCGCGTGGGATTAGGGTATTTGACCTTAAACCGACTTACCTCTACCCTTTCCGGCGGCGAATTTCAGCGTATTAAATTAGCCACTTCCTTAGGCAGTGCGCTCGTAGGTTCCATGTACATCCTAGATGAACCCAGCATTGGCCTACATCCGCGGGATACGGAGCGATTAATTTCTGTTTTGGAATTGCTAAAGTCCATGGGCAATACGGTCATCGTGGTCGAACATGAAGAAGATATCATGCGGGCTGCAGATCAGATTATTGATATTGGGCCGGAAGCAGGCCGACATGGCGGAAATTTGATCTTCCAAGGCAATCTTGCTGAGGCGCTGAAAGACGACAAAACCGACAGCCACACCCTACGATTTTTACGTGGTGCGGATAAGATTGAGATTCCCTCATTCCGAAGAAAACCGTTGGCATTTATTGAGATAAAAGGCGCGAATGAGAATAATTTAAAGAATTTGGACGTTAAAATTCCTCTAGGCATATTATCGGTGGTAACTGGCGTCAGCGGTTCGGGTAAGTCGACCTTGATCCGTAAAATCCTTTACCCGGCTGTGCTGCGTCACTTGCAATTAGGGACGGAAGAAACGGGTAGATTTCGCGAATTAGGTGGGAGTTTGAACAAAATTGCGGGTGTAGAGATGGTGGACCAGCAGCCTATCGGGAAGTCATCGCGGTCGAATCCGATCACGTATATTAAGGCCTACGACGCGATTCGCTTGTTGTTTTCTGAACTTCCTTTAGCAAAAACGCGTGGATATAAACCGGCTCATTTTTCATTTAATGTTGAGGGTGGGCGCTGCGAAACCTGCCAGGGAGAAGGGGAAATAACGATTGAAATGCAATTCATGGCCGATATCAAATTGACCTGCGAATCATGCAACGGTCAGCGTTTTAAGCAAGAAGTACTCGATATTAAATTCCAAGATAAAAACATCGCAGATATTCTCGATTTAACCGTCGAAGAAAGCATTCCATTTTTCCACGAAAAATCACCTAAAATAGCTGAGAAAATTGATCCACTTTTTCAAGTAGGACTAGGCTATATTAAATTAGGCCAAAGCTCAAATTCACTCTCGGGTGGTGAAGCGCAACGCGTCAAATTAGCGAGTTTTTTGGGCAAAGGAAATTCCAATAAAGGGAAAACTTTATTTATTTTTGATGAGCCCACGACGGGTTTACACTTCCATGATATTAAAAAATTACTCAAGGCAATGAATGATTTGGTGGAGCAAGGAGATACGGTGATTATTATTGAACATAATATGGAGGTGGTGAAATGTGCGGATCACATCATCGACTTAGGTCCTGAAGGGGGCGAGTTAGGAGGATATATCAGCTACGAAGGAACACCGGAGGATATGATCAGTTTGAAAAAGAATCCTACGGCCCACTATTTGAAAGAAAAATTACCGACCAACTAAAGTCTATGTTTTCAACCGAATTCCTTTCTAGTATTTCGAGTAAAATGACCGGGACGACACAGGGATTTTCGTTGGTGTTACCGGAATTAGTAGTCGCTGGCTGTTTACTTATCAGTATTTTTGCTGATTTATTTATACATGGCAAACCAGCCAAAGTAGCTAATTCGTGGCGCTATTTCATGGCACAATTGGGGTTGTTTTTGGCAATGGGGTTGTCTTTCCAACGCATGTCGCAGGGATTAGCTGGCTTTGTTAGCTTTCAACTTTTCCAAGTTAATATTGGGTCAAACACGACAAATACACTGATTATTGCCCTAGGGGTACTTTTACTTGGCCTAAACCAATTACATCGAAAAGATTTCTCATTGGAGGAAAATATAGGATTTTCATCTATTCTATTAGGAAGTTTACTGACTTCGATGAGTTCGCATTTTTTATCGTTATTTCTGAGTTTAGAACTCATTTCAATGGGGACGTATGTGTTAGTTGGCATGCGCAAAGATTCTACTGGCGCGCGGGCGGCCTTACCTTATGTTTTGTTTGGACTTGGTACCTCGGCGATCCTGCTTTATGGAATTTCCCTTATCTATGGACTGAGCGGTACGATGTATTGGTTTTCAGCGGATTTAAGTCGGGGATTATCAACGGCAGATCCGATTTTTGCTTACACAGCCTTGGGCTTACTGGCTGTGGGTATCTTATTTAAAATGGCTTGGGTGCCCTTCCATCCTTGGAGTCCGGATGTGCTGGAAAGTTTACCTGCGTCGTGGATGAGTTGGATTTCAGTCGCCCCCAAAATTGCGGTTAGTATTTTGGGCATTAAGCTCGTGCATTACGTCCCACTTTCGATGGATTCGACGATTAGTTTCTTAGCAATTGCGACGCTATTGGTGGGGAATTTAGCGGCGATGGGTCAAAAAAACAGCAAACGATTACTTGCCTACTCAAGCATAGCGCATGGGGGTTTTATGGCAATGGTGTGGTTATTTCCGGCTGATCAGGCGCTGAAAGCCTTGTTGTTTTATGGATTTTTATATGGAATAAGTACATTTTTGGTATTCTATCAAGTGGATGAAGTGATTGGGGATTCGATTCAGTCGGATGACATGGGGGCCTGGGCGGGCTATTCGCAACGCCAACCGCTGAGATCGGTGACTTTGTTGGTGGGTTTAATCGCCATGATCGGCCTACCTCCAGCTGGAACGTTTTTAGCGAAGGTCACCTACTTTAGCCAGTTGTTGGAAAAGTACCAAAACAGCTTAAAAACAAGTGTTTTGGCATTACTAATTGTTTCCCTCTTGGTTACATTGGTATCCGTCTTTTATTATTTACGAATTCCGTATCAAATTTATTTAAAAAAGGGGGCAGATGGAATTGCCATACAGGAAGCTAAATTTAACGCGAAGGATTGTGGCTATGTACTTTTGGCAATACTTTTAATTGCTGCTTTAATCCGTCCAAACCTATTTTTTGAGCTTATAAAAGTTTAAATAAAAAATAAAAAATAACCCGAATTGCTGATAATAATTCCCTAATTTTAGGCTTTATTTTAGTAAAATCTTCTCCTAAACCTACATGTCTGAATCCATCAAACACGAATGCGGAATTGCACTAATCCGAATGCGAAAACCTTTTCAGCATTACCTCGATAAGTACAATACGCCGATGTATGGCTTGAATAAGTTGTATTTGATGATGGAGAAGCAGGTGAATCGAGGGCAAGATGGAGCGGGGATTGCGAATATTAAAATAGATGTCAAACCGGGTAGCAGGTATATCAGTCGCTACCGTTCCGTAGAACCCCAAGCCGTTGCGGATATTTTTGGGAAGATTAATAAGAAATTCAAGAAAGCGCAAAAATTAGCGAAGGATACAAAACGGGAAACGGGAATCGATGCGGTTCATGATGCTACGTGGTGGCAAGAAAATGTGGCCTTTACAGGGGAGGTGCTTTTAGGGCACCTGCGTTATGGTACTCATGGTCAAAATGAAATTGAGAATTGTCATCCGATGTTACGCCAAAACAACTGGCGGAGCAGGAATTTGGTGATGGCAGGGAATTTTAATATGACCAATGTAGATGATTTGTTTGACAAATTAGTATCGTTGGGCCAGCATCCAAAAGAGAAAGTGGATACCGTGACGGTGATGGAAAAGATTGGTCACTTTTTAGATGAGGAGAATCAGCGTCAGTTTGGCAAGTTTAAGGACAAGTATGAAAATCCAGAATTATCGGATGTACTTGCGGCAAATATCGATTTAAAACGTGTTTTAGAGCGTTCGTGCAAGGATTTTGATGGAGGTTATGCGATGGTGGGAATGACTGGGTACGGCGCTTCGTTTGTAGCGCGTGATCCGGCGGGTATCCGACCAGCGTATTATTACATGGATGATGAAGTCGTTGTGGTGGCTTCGGAGAAGCAAGCGATAAAAACTTCGTTTAATTGCGCGTATGACCAAATTAAAGAGATTACACCGGGTCATGCCTTGATTATTGAAATGGATGCTTCAGTTAGCGAGGTGCCTTTTATTGACCGTGTTGAGCAGAAATCGTGTTCGTTTGAGCGTATTTATTTCTCGCGTGGTTCGGATCCAGATATTTACCGGGAGCGTAAGAAGTTAGGTCGCTTGTTGATTCCTCAGATTTTAGATGAGGTCAAAAATGACTTGAAACATACCGTGTTTTCGTATATCCCCAATACCGCTGAAAGTGCGTTTTTGGGAATGATTGATGGATTAGAAGATCATTTGGCGAAGGAGCGAAAGAAGGCCATCATGGAGGGTGTGTTGTTCGAAGAGCAATTGGAGGAGTTATTAACCTTCCGTCCGCGTGTCGAAAAACTGATTTCCAAAGATGTTAAGGTTCGTACTTTCATTGCGAGTGATGCGATGCGGGATGACATGGTTGCCCACGTATACGACACCACGTATGAGGTGATTGAAAAAGGGGTGGATTCGGTGGTATTAATTGATGATTCAATTGTGCGCGGAACGACTTTAGAGAAGAGTATTTTAAGTTTGTTGGATAAATTATCCCCCAAGAAAATTGTCATTGTTTCCTCGGCGCCACAAATCAGATATCCAGATTGTTACGGGATTGATATGTCCAAAATGATGGAATTTGTTGCTTTTCGGGCAGCACTTGCCTTGTTGAAGGAACGTGGAATGGAAGATATTTTAGATGAGGTGAACTTGAAATGCTTGTTGGCCCTTGAAAATGGAACGGCAACGAGTGAAAACTTTGTGAAGGCGATTTATGCGCCGTTCACTGACGAGGAGATCTCGAACAAAATTGCGGAGATTGTTAAGCCAAAGAATTTGCAAGCCGAGTTGTCCATTGTATACCAGACGGTTCCCAGCTTGAATTTGGCCTGCCCAGATCATTTAGGCGATTGGTATTTCACAGGTAATTTCCCTACACCGGGTGGAAACCAGGTGGTGAATAAATCATTCGTGAATTTCATGAAGGGAATTGAAGTTCGAGCTTACTAGTTGTGATTTTATTTCCAACGGTCTAGGCCGCCTTCGATCATCGGTTCTTCTAGAAAAGTCAAATTCCCATCATCCTCTAAAACGATGGTGATATACTCCCATTGTTTATCGTAACGCGGAATTTGACAAATCCATTGATTTTGATTGTTTCGAATCGCTACGGTAAAGTAGGAACGAAGGGTTGTAGATGAATATAATTCAACAACTTTCTTTCCTTGCATGTAGGCAAAAAGTCGGTTGAAGAAAGAAACTTGCATCGCTTAATTTGAGAGTGTAGATCAATTATGACTCAAAAATACCTCCTGTAAAAAGCAGACGAAAAAATTATTTATCGAGTGGTCTCAAATTTATTAATAGGCGACTAAAACACCCCCTTTTAGGGTCTGAGTACCTCCGAAATCAATAGACTCATATTCAATGGCATACACGTAGGTTTCTTGAGG